>DASVYO010000058.1:0-17937 GCA_036392135.1 Solirubrobacteraceae bacterium | reverse complement strand
GGCCTTCTACCTGCTGTGGCGCGAGCGCGAGCGCCCGCGCGGGGGCCTGGGTCTGATCGCGGCCGCGGGCCTGCTCGCCGGCTACGGGATCGGGGTCGAGTATCCGCTCGCCCTGCTGGCCGGGCTGCTGGGCCTGTTCGTGGCCTGGCGCCGCTCCCCGGTCAAGCCGGTGCTGGTCTACGGCGGCGGAGTGCTCGTAGGTCTCCTGCCGCTGCTCGCCTACGACTGGTGGGCGTTCGGCGCCCCCCTCCACCTCTCGTATTCCTATGTCGCGGCCAACTCGAGCGGAGTGCTCGGACTGGGCGCACCGAGCCTCTGGAGCGCCCTGAAGCTCCTGATCTCCGGGCGGGGACTGTTCGTCGTCACCCCGGTGGTGGCGGCGGCGATCGCCGGCATCGCGATTCTCCATCACGAGGGGCGGCGCGTCGAGGCGGTCGTCGCGGGCACGGTCACCGGGGCCTATTTCATCTACAACTGCTGCTACTACCTCCCGTTCGGCGGCTGGGTGCCCGGGCCGCGGTTCCTGATCACGGTCCTTCCCTTCCTGGCCGTGCCGCTGGGCGCCGCCTACCGGCGAGCCCCGCTGACCACGCTGGCTCTGGCGCTGATCTCCGTGGCCACGATGATCACCGCCACGCTGACCCAGCCGCTGCTGCCGGTCACGACCTCGACGGCCACCTGGTCAGACCTGCTCGCGGCCGGGACCCTGGGCACCCACGGCGTGACGGTGGTGCTGTTCGCCGGCTTCGCCGTGCTGGCCGTCGCGACCGCGGTTCGAGCGACGTCGCGGCCACCCCTGACCCGCCTCGACCTCGAGCTGGCCGTGCTCGCCGTGGGAACCTGGTTCGCGATGGAAAGCGGGGCGCAGGCCCTGCTGGCGCACCCGACATCCGGGGTGTCATGGGCCCTGGCCGCCCTGGTGGTGATCGTGGTGGCCCTGGCGACCGTCATCACCTCGGTGGCCCGCGGCCGGCAACTGGCGCTGCTGGCCGGCTTGCCGCTGATCGTGCTCGCTCCGTGGTGGTTCCGCCATCCGACGCTGGTCGTCGGCCTGGCCGCCCTGGCCATCGCGGCGCTGGTCGTCCCGGCGCCGCCGCGCCGCATCACTCGCTCGGCGTAGGCTGCCCTCGAGCAGGCTGCGCCGAGCGCCCCGAGCCCCCGGGGCGCCAGCCCTCGGCGGCGGTGGCCACATCCGTGGGATAGGTGTGGCGCGCCCTGAGCAGGAACACCCCGGCCGCCGCCAGCGTGACCAGCATGATCAGGAAGCTGGCCTGGAGCCCGGCCCCGGTGGCCGTCGAGACGATCGTGTGCGTGTGGGTCCCGATCGGCTGCTGGGGCGGGGAGAAGCCGGCGATGACATCGGCCAGGGCCCCGAACAGGAGCGGCGCCAGGGCTTGCGCGAGTGAGCGCAGCAGGGTGCGCGTGCTCTCCGCCCGTCCCCACAGGCCCGAGGGCATGATGTCCAGGCGCGCCGCGTCGAGCGGCGGGTTGGCGGCCGAGATCAGCGCCGAGCCGGCCACATCGAACCACAGCGCGGAGCCCAGGCTGCCGGCCAGGAGGCCCGGGATCAGGACGGCCGTCGCCGCCAGATAGCAAACCGCGGGCAGCCATACGCGCGCTTCGAAATGGCCCCGCCGGGTGAGGAGATCACTGATCGGCCCGCTGATCAGCGTGCCGATCAGCGCTCCGAGCACGAGCAGCCCGAGCACGAGCGTGGCCGTCCCCTGGCTGGCGTGATAGTGGCCGCGGACAAACACCAGCGCGAACGTCTGCAGGCCGGCGAAGAAGAAATAGCCGAGCGCGGAGCTGATGATGAGCAGCGTGTTGGTCGGGACGCGCAGGATGTAGCGGACGGCTTCGCGGAGGCTCATCGTGTCGGGGTTGCGAGCCAGGATCAGATCGGGATCGGCGGCCACCCCCCGGCGGCTGGCCGCTTCCTGAGCCAGATCCCGATCGGCGGCGGGTGCCTCCTCAGGGAAGATGTCCGCGGCCGGATCGGCCTCCGCCGGCCTCCTCTCGCCCAGGTCCAGGGCACCGGCCTCGAGCCGGCTCTGGCCGCCGCGCAGCGGCTCGGGAACGGTGCGCCACAGTGAGCGGGCCAGGACCAGCCCGGGCAGCGCCAGCACGACGAACGCCACCCGCCAGGAGAACGCGCTGGCCAGCGTGCCGCTGATGATGAAGCCGGCCGCCGTGCCGGCGATCTCCCCACTCAGGATGTAGCCGTAGACCCGCGCGCGCTCGCGGGAGGGGAAGTAGTCGCCGGTCAGCGAGGCGATCGCCGGCCCGGCCGTGGCCGCCACCGCCCCCAGCCCGACCCGGGACACGAGCAGCGCCGAGTAGGAGGACGCCACCGCTCCGAGCAGCGTCGTGACGCTCCACAGGATCATGCTCACGGCCAGCATCGGGATCCGGCGCACGCGATCTACGAGAAGCCCGACCGGGATCACCGCTGCGGCGCCGATCAGCAGCGCAACCGAGTTGAGCAGGCCGATCTTGGTGTTCCCGATGTGCAGCGCGCGCTCGAGCTGCGGGGCGACGGCACCGACGGTCGAGATCTGGGCCGTGCTCAGCGCCAGCACGCCTCCGAACAGGCCGATGACCCGCGCCCGCGCCGGACCGCCAACGTAATCGGCGACCCGACCGCGCAGGTGCCGGCTCATCCATCCGAACGCTCTGATCAACCAGCGCAGCAGACGCAGCAGCCCCGCCCCCGCCCCCGGACCGCGGCCCCCGCGCGAGCCCGGTGGCCGGCGGGAGGAACCATCGTCGAACTCAGAGCGGCCGATGCGCCATCACCGCGACGGAGTCTGCCCGATGGCGACCCGCACCTGACGCATGGGCAACCCGGCCCGCCGCTCACGGAGGGAAGTCAGGTTCCCGGCGGCCATCTCACCCCTCCTTTCGGCATCGGGGGAGCCTCGGATTGATCCTCGACAGTGCTGCCCGGACCCAAATCCCGGATCATTGGCGAATCCGGTGCGGACATAGACCGAGCGAGGCGTCCGCCGGCCCGGTGAGCGTCGGGGCCGCGTGGCTCAGCGCGACCCGTCGCCGGGGGAAGGATCTGGCGGCACTCGGCGTCTGTGTCGGACAATGATGAGAATCGACCTGGAGGTATGACGGGACTATGCCCACCCCCCTGATCAACCGTTCGCGAGCCTGGCTGGCTGCGTCCGTCGTGGCTGCGGCGCTGCTGCTGACCGCGTGTGGCGGCGGCTCCTCCAGCTCGTCCACGTCGGCCTCCGGGGCATCCGGCGGCACGAGCTCATCCGCGACCAGCTCGGCCGCAGCCTCAAGCCCGTCGTCGTCCGGCAGCGCCGGAATTCCCCAGGGGGCGAACGCCGGCGACAAGGACGGCGACAACCAGGGCGGGCCGACCGACGGCGACGGCAACCTGTAGGCGCAGACGGCGCCGTCGTCCGGCGGCGGCCGTTCCGGCGGTCCTGATCGCTCTGTGCCTCGTGCCGGCCGGGTGCGGTTCCTCCTCGCGCCGGACCGGCTTCAGCTGGATCCAAGCGATGACGGCCCCGCCCAGCTGGCCCCTGATGAGGCTGCCGGCCGGTGCCACGATGGCCTACCCGCCGGGGTGGAGGCGAGCCCAGGGCGATGCCGGGAGCGCCACGCAGGTGCTGTCGGACGCCCATGGCCAACTCATCGGCTATCTGAATCTCACCTCCCGCACCGTGACCGAGCGGCTCCGGACGTGGCCGGCGTTTCGGCTGGCCCACAACCGCCGCGAACACGACATG
Source organism: Solirubrobacteraceae bacterium (assembly GCA_036392135.1). Lineage (GTDB taxonomy): Bacteria > Actinomycetota > Thermoleophilia > Solirubrobacterales > Solirubrobacteraceae > Palsa-465. Next base: position 14,188 of record DASVYO010000058.1, on the reverse strand, counting down.
CACCTGCACAGGCTGGCCGCCGCCGGCGGTCTCCGTGTCGGTGACGGCACGGGAGCCTGCGTACTTGACCGCTACACGACGGTGACTGCCCGCCAGTACACCGAGATCGCCTGTCTGGTCGTCGGCCGGCGCAGGGGTGTGGTCGTCGTCGCCGCCGCTCCAACCGACGCCTGGGGCCGCATCGCCCCCCGGCTCCAGCGCGCCGTGGCGAGTGTGCGCACCTGAGTGTTCAGTGTGTGGGCGCCGCGGTCTCGAGCTCAGCCTCGTGACGCATCACCTCGGTCACCGGGACCCCCAGCGCGCGGACCTTGCGCGGGAGATCGAGGTGGAGCCAGCGTGAGATGCGGGCCGGGAGCATCGAGATGATCACCTCGTCAAAGCCGGTGAGGTTGAGGGCATCCTGGATGGCCGCAAACGGCTCGTGCGAGCCGACGATCCCGTTCACGGGGGCGCCGGCGGCCTCCGACAGAGGGCCGAGCGCCGCCTGCAGACGCGTCTCGGCTTCCTCGGTGCCCTGGTCCTCGGGGTCGATCAACCGGTGCAGGCCGTGGGCCCGAGCCGGGACGAGCAGGGTGAAGGCGCACGGGCCGGCGGCAGCACGGTCGGCCACAGCGGCGATCAGTTCGGGACTCTGCGCGGTCTGATCGGCGACCACGAGGACCCGGCGGCGAGCGGTTGGCATGGAGCTCCTTTCGGCTGGCCTAAGGCAGAGTGTGACACCGATCGGCGGCCCCGGGAAGGGGCCCGACCGCGTTACCGCCCAGGTTGCCCTGAGCCCCGGAGCAACTGGACCGGCGCGGCCGCTCACGCCGGCTGAAGCGGCGATCCGTGCTCGAGCGACGCCCGCGCATCGAGCGTCCAGCGCCGCTGGCCCAGGCTGAGCACGGCATCGGCGACCGAACTGTGCTCGACCTGCCGCCCGCGACCTGCCGGGCTGGCGTAGTCCCAGTGCACCGTCGCGGCGGCGGGCGCGGTCAGCTCGAGCCGCAGCGGCTCACGGCCGGCCACCGGCACCGTGAGCCGGGTCCGCTCACCCTCCCGGCTCAGCTCGGCCCGGCCACGCCGCGCGGCCACATGCCGGCGTCCGTCCAGACACGCCGCGCCGGAGGCCAGCCACGGTGTGAGCAGTGGGCCCAGCCTGATCCGGGCCAGGACGAGGTCGACCCAGTCGGCGCGGTCCTCCCCGAAGCCCCCTGCGTGGGCCCACACCCAGTGCTCGAGATGCTCAGAGCCCCAGTTGTGGCCGACCATCCCGTCCCAGCCCTCAAGCTTGACTGCAGCGTTAGCGTCCACTCCGGAGGGCGGATCCCCGACGGGTGGGAGGGTGATCGCTCCGGACACCGCCGTGTGGGGGATCAGCGCCACCCCGCCGGACCGCGGAAAGCGCCGGTCATAGAGCCAGCGAGCGGGCAGATACCGGACCTCGGCACCGACGGCGCTCCAGCGCAGCTCCCAGCTCGCCTCCGCCATCTTCCCCGAGGCGCGGCCCGGGCCGATCGTCCCCAGGCTCGACCGTGACCAGGCCCCGCCCGGATCGGCCACCGGCTCGGCGGCGGTCACGCGCAGCGCCACCGGCGCGCCCGCGGTCCGGTCAAACGAGGTCAGCCACACGGTCCCCCGCGCGGGCCGGCCGGGCGGCTTGAGCGACGTGTGACGGAGCCAGATCGCCCGCCCGCCGGCCGGATCGACGGCGGTCAGATAGTGGGACTCATACAGCGAGGCCCGCGGAGCGGCGCCGGGGGCACGCGCGGTGGCCAGATCCCTCACGACCGGCACCGTATCGACCCGCGGCGCCCCGGGTGGCCAGGCTCCCGGCCGGAGTCAGGTTGACCGAGGGCCAGCGCTAGCGCGAGCGCGCCGGACACGGAGGGCGGAAGCTACCGGCGCGTCCGCGCGGCCCGCCACACGGACAGGCCCAGCATCAGCAGGGCGCCCAGGGGCAGGATCCACCATGCGGCCACGGCGGCACCGGCCACGAGGGCGGTGATGCCCAGGGCCAGGATGACGCCCGCGGCCACCTGCCAGTCATCGCCGACCACGAAGTCCCAGACCGCGCGTCCGGCCGATTCGAGCCGCTTCACGCCGCCACCATCGGCTCTTCACCAGGCTGGGGCTCAGTCGCGCTCGCCGCGCGCCGCAGCACGCCCACCATGCTCAGACCGCTCAGCAGCGTGACCGGGACGAGCACCAGCAGCGCGGCGTCCGACCCCGGCCAGTGGGCACCCGCCCCCTCGGCGCCCCAGAACATGCCGAACGAGGTCAGCATCACGCCGACCCCGAACTTCATCGCGTTCTCGGGCACGCGGGCCAGCGGCGCGTGGACGGCCAGGCCGGCCGCCACGACGAGGATCACGGCGACCGCGGCCGCGATCGCCGCCAGTCCGACCCGATGCTGGTTGGCGCCGAACGTGAGGACGATGAACACCACCTCGAGCCCCTCGAGCAGGACGCCCTTGAAGGAGATCGTGAACGAGTAGCCGTCCAGTCCGGCTCCGGCCTGGCCCGCCGCCCGCGCGGCCGCGCTCTCCTCGAGGAACGCCGCCTCCTCATCGTGCAGGGCCTTGTAGCCGCTGGCCCGCAGGATCGCCTTGCGCAGCCATTGCAGTCCGAAGATCAGCAGCAACCCGCCGACCACCACGCGCAGAACCCCGATCGGCAGTGCCGTCAGGGCCGGGCCGAGGGCCGCGGTGACGGCGCCCAGCACGAGCACGGCCACCCCGACGCCGGTCAGCGCCGAGCGCCAGCTCCGCGTACTCCCCACCGCGAGCACGATCGTCAGCGCCTCGACCGCCTCGACCATGCAGGCCAGGAAGACCGACAGCGCCAATCCGAATTCAGAGCCGCTCATGGCCTCAGGCGGTCTCCGTGGCCGCCGCGGGGGCCAGGCCGAGCTCCTCGATCGCCTGCTCGCGCAGCTTGAACTTCTGGACCTTGCCGGTCACGGTCATCGGGAAGTCGTCGGTCAGTTTCACGTAGCGGGGAATCTTGTGGTGGGCGATCCGGCCCCGGCAGAAGCTCTCGATCTGGTCGTGATCAGGGCTCGTGCCCGGTCGGGGAATGATCCAGGCCATCAACTCCTCACCGTAGCGCCCGTCGGGGACCCCCACGACCTGCACATCGACGATATCCGGGTGAGCGTACAGAAACTCCTCGATTTCCCGGGGATAGAGATTCTCGCCGCCCCGGATGACCATGTCCTTGGAGCGCCCGACGATCCTGGCATAGCCGTCCTCATCCATCGTGGCCAGGTCGCCGGTATGCATCCAGCCAGCGGCATCGACCGCCTCCGCCGTGCGCTCGGGGTCGTTCCAGTACCCCTTCATCACGCTGTAGCCCCGCGTGCAGAACTCCCCGCTCGCGCCGCGCGGCACGGTCTCCCCGGTGACGGGATCGATGATCTTGATCTCCAGGTGCGGACCGACCCGGCCGACGCTGCCCACGCGCTTCTCGAGTGGATCGTCGAACGCGGTCTGTGTGGACACCGGAGAGGTCTCCGTCATCCCATAGGCGATCGCGACCTCCTCCATGTGCATGTTCTCGATGACCCGGCGCATCACCTCGACCGGGCACGGCGAGCCGGCCATGATCCCGGTGCGCAGCGAGCTCAGGTCGTAGTCCGCAAAGCGGGGATGCTCGAGGGCCGCGATGAACATCGTCGGCACCCCGTAGAGCGAGGTGCAGCCCTCGGCGGCGACCGCGGCCAGCGTGGCCTCGGGATCGAACGCGGGCGCGGGGATGACCATCGTGGCCCCGTGCGAGGTGCAGGCCAGGTTGCCCATCACCATGCCGAAGCAGTGGTAGAAGGGGACCGGGATGCAGACCCGGTCGCGCTCGGTGTAGCGGCAGCCCTCGCCGACGAAGAAGCCGTTGTTGAGGATGTTGACGTGACTGAGCGTGGCCCCCTTGGGGAAACCGGTCGTCCCGCTCGTGTACTGGATGTTGATTGGATCATCGGGCGCGACGGCGTCCGCGCGGCGGCGGAGCTCATCGGCGGCGACCCCGGCTCCGGAGGCGAGGAGCTCCTCCCAGTCCGGGCCGTCGAAGAAGACCACGCGCTCGAGCTCGGGCAGGCGGTCGCGCACCTCGTCCACCATGCCCCGGTAGTCGGAGGTCTTGAAGGCGGGCGCCGCGATCAGCATGCGGCAGCCCGATTGACCCAGCGCATACTCGAGCTCCGAGGTCCGGTAGGCGGGATTGATGTTGACCAGGATCACGCCGAGCCTGGCGGTGGCGTACTGAACCAGCGTCCATTCGGTCCGGTTGGGGCTCCAGATTCCCACCCGGTCGCCGGCCTCCAGCCCGGCGGCGATCAGCCCGCGGGCGAGCTCATCAACGGCGTGACCGAGCCCGGCGTAGGTGTAGCGCTGTCCCTGGGCGCACGAGACCAGCGCCTCCCGGTCGGGCCAGTCGGCCACCGCCCGCTCGAAGTTGGTCCCGATCGTCTCGAGCAGAAGCGGCGGCGACTCGGCCCCGCGGGCGTAGGACTGGGCACGGTCCGGCACGGCGACGGTCACGGGACTCCCTCCGACGGTTGCCGCGCCATTTTACGTGCGCCCGTCACGGTGATCAGCCGGTGGAGATCCCCCAGGCGCCGGTGAACGTCTGCCCCGGCTCGAGGATCACGAGCGCCTCACCGGAGCGCAGCGCGTCGGGCGGGCAGCTCATCGGCTCGACGGCCAGGCCGCGACGGCGCCGCTCCGGGGCGAGCGTGTCGCCGGTGAAGACCATCAGGTAGCCGAAGGCCTGATCAACCCAGACCGCGGCCGTGCGGTCGGCGTGCGCCAGGGTCACCCGGGCCCGGCCGTCGCCGTCACGGTCAAGGTCGGTGAAGCAGTCATCGAGCCGGGCCTCACCGATCCGCCGTCCTGGGCGGTAGTCAAGCTCGGTGCCGGCGATCGCGGAGCGGCCCGTCGGCAGCCCTCGCCGGTTGGCCTCGAGCCGGGTCCGGGCCGGGACCTGGAGGATCAGCTCATCGACCGACGGTACGCCGAGGCTGAGGTAGGGATGAAAGCCGGCTCCGTAGGGGCAGGCGTCGGCGCCGGTGTTGACGGCGGTCGTGAGCACCGTCAGTCCGTCGTCGCCCAGCCGGTACTCAACCCGCAGGTCCAGCGTCCCGGGCCAGCCGGGCTGCGGGTGCAGGCGATGGGCCATCACGATCCGGTCCTCCGCGCGCTCGGCCACCGCCCAGGCCGCCCAGCGGACCAGCCCGTGGATCGCGGTCCCGGTCTCGGGCTCACTCAGCGGCAGTTGCTGGGTGCTCCCGCGCCATTCATAGCGACCGTCGCGGAGCCGGTTGGGCCATGGCATCAGCACCTGCCCGCGACCCCCGCTGCAGCGCTCGGCGGCGCCGTAGCCGTCCAGCACCGGCCCGGCCCCGGTCTCATACCGGCGCAGGCCACCACCGACCTCGACGATCACCGCGCGCTGGTCGCGGTGCCGGATCTCGTGCTGCTCGCCCGAGGGAGGCACGATCGAGCTCATAGCTGGGCCGCCCCGGCGCCCGGGCGCGCGCGGTAGGCGGCGAGCCCGTCACGGTGGGTGATCCACCCGAGCAGGCCGTCCTGCGGGCCGATCACGGGAAGCGAGTCCATGCCTCCGCTAGTAAAGCGCTCGGGTCCCGCGCTCCGCCCTCCGGCCGTCCGCTACCTCACGACCACCGTCGACCGCATGAAGGCGTGGAACTGGCAGAAATAGGTGTAGCGGCCCGGCTCCTTCAGGGTCACGGTCCGGGTTGCCCCGGGCGGGATCGTGCCGGTGTCAAAGCCCCCACCGGTGGCTGTGGCGGTGTGGTTGGTCCGGTCGCGATTGATGAACGTCAGCGTCGCGCCGCCCGGAACCGTGATGACGGCGGGCGCGAAGGCGTAGTTCCGGATCACCACTCCGGCCGCCCGGGCGGTGGCGCCGGCGGCGCTGGGGCCGGCCGTTGATGCGCTGGATCCACACGCCGCCAGCGTCAGGACGGTGGCGCCGGCAGCCGCGGCGCGTGGCCAGAGTCGTCTCATGGCCAGGGATACGGTCACCGGCGGCCGATCGGATCAACAGTGATCCGGTGTGAAGCCAGATCCGTAGAGGGGGTGCAAGGAAGGCCTGGGAACTCCAGGCCGGACAGACAGCCAAGGAGACCCATGAACGCCCTTCACCCCTCCGACGAGCCCCAGCCCGGACCCGGAATCGTCGAGCAGCTGGCGCGCGATGACGTCGAGCGCAAGAAGTTCCTGCGCATGGCCGGCCGGCGCGTCGGTACCGGCGTGGCCGCCAGCGGTCTGGCTGCCTTCATCGCCGCCTGCGGGAGTTCCTCGAGCTCGTCGAGCCGGAGCACCTCGGCGGCCGCCGCGGGTGGGTCCTCGAGCATGAGCAGCTCCGCCGCGAGCGCCGACCCGGCCGGGACCGGGGACCTGGCGATCGTCAACTACGCGCTGACGCTCGAGTACCTCGAGGCCCAGTTCTACGCCAAGGTCGGCCGGAGCGGACTGTTCAGCGGCAAGACGCTCTCGGTCCTCAAGACATTCGGCATGGAGGAGGCCGAGCATGTTCTGGCCCTAAAGAAGGTCGCCGGCTCGCTGGGCACGCCCGCCAAGCGGCCGGTGGGCAGGTTCCCGATCAAGAGCGCGAGCCAGGTCGCGAAGCTGGCCGGCACGGTGGAGAACCTCGGCGCCGCGGCCTACCTCGGTCAGGCGGGCAACATCCAGAGCCGGGAGATCCTGGCCGCCGCACTGGCCATTCACTCCGTCGAGGCGCGCCATGCGGCCACGTTGAACACGCTCCTGAAGCTGTCCCCGACACCGGAGGGCGCCTTCGCCAAGCCGATGACGATGGCCCAGGTGCTGACGGTCGTCAAGCCGTTCATCGCCTAGCCCGACCATCCCGAGAGGAATCCGACCATGAGCAACCCAAACCTGCAACACCCCGAGCTGGCCGGCGTCGAGGTCCACGGCATCAGCCGCGCCAGCTTCATCATGCGTGGCGCCCTGGCCGCCGGCGCTGCCTATGGCGCCGGCGCGGTGGCTCCGTTCGTCTCCAGCGCCTTCGCCGCCGGCGGCAGCGGGGACGTCGAGATCCTCAACTTCGCCCTGACGCTGGAATACCTCGAGACCGACTTCTACAAGGTCAAGGGCAGGACGGTCGGCCTAAGCGCAGAGGCCAGGGCGCTGGCGAGCAGCTTCGGTGACGAGGAGGCCGAGCACGTGGCCGCGCTGACCAAGGCGATCGGCGCCGCCGGCGGTAAGCCGGTGGCCAAGCCGACGTTCGCCTTCCCGGTCAGCAGCGCGGCCGGCTTCCTGAAGCTGGCCTACGTGCTGGAGAACACCGGCGTGGGCGCCTACAACGGCGCCGGGCCCTCGCTGGTCAACAAGCAGTACCTGGCCGCAGCGGGCTCAATCGTTCAGGTCGAGGCGCGCCACGCCGCCGCGATCGCCCTGCTCATCGGCTCTCCGGTCACGCCGGACGGCGCGTTTGACAAGCCGCTCAGCAAGACTCAGGTGCTGACCAAGGCCGGTCCCCTGATCAAGAAGTAGCGTCCGGCTCCGCGAGCGAGTTCAATTCCCCTCAACCTCATCGTGTTTCGGGCATCACGCGGCCTCCGTGGTTCGCACAGCCGGCTTCCGGCCCTCGCTGACGAGGAGCTGATGGCGCTCGTCCACGATGGCGATGCCCAGGCCTTCGAGGTCATCTTTGATCGTCATGCTGACGCCGCGTTCTCGCTCGCCTACCGCATGTGCGGGCGGCAGGCGATGGCCGAGGACGTCGTGCAGGAGGCGTTCCTGTCGCTGTGGCGCAGTGGGGCCCGCTACGACCACCGCCGTGGCAGCGTGCGCTCGTGGATCCTCACCGTGGTCCACAACCGGGCGATCGACACCTTCCGGCGCGCGGTGGTCCGCACCAGCCGGGACGTGGCCGATGAGGGTCTCACCGAGCGGATGACCGCCGCGGAGCGCACCGAGACCGAGGTGGAGCGTCGCGACGAGGCCGGACGCATCCGGACTGCGCTCGGCGATCTGCCCGTCGCGCAGCGTCAGGTGATCGAACTGGCCTACTTCGGCGGCTTCAGCCACAGCGAGATCGCCGAGATCCTGAAGCTGCCCGCCGGAACGGTCAAGGGTCGCATGCGCCTGGGACTGTCGAAGTTGCGGATCACCCTGGGCGATATCGCTGAGGCCACGCTATGACAGGAGCGAGGCGATGAGCGAGCTACCGAACAACCGCGATGGCTGCGGCGTCGACGTGGCCGCATACGCGCTGGGTGCGCTCGACCCTGCCGAGGCCGAAGCGTTCGCCGCGCATCTGGCCACGTGCTCGGTGTGCCGGGAGGAGCTGGCCGAGTTCGAGAACGTCGTCGCCGCCCTGCCGATGAGCGCGCCCCGGCATCCCGCACCGGCGGCCCTGCGCCAGCGCGTTCTGGAGGCCGTCGCCGCCGAGCCCCGCACGGCGCCTGCCGCCCGGCCCGAGCGCCGGCGTCAGGCCCGGCCATGGGCCGCCCTGTCCCGGCCCTCCCTGGCTCTTGGGCTGACGGCGATCATCGTCGTGGCCGTGGTGCTCGGCCTGACCCTCGGCGGGGGATCGCCGCACACCCGCGTCTACACGGCCCAGGTCATGGGCTCGGCCGGCACGGCCAAGCTGGCCGTGACCGACGGCCGGGCGGAGCTGATCGTGCGCCATATGCCACCGCCGCCGCAGGGCAAGATCTATGAGGTGTGGGTGGCGCGCGGGCACGTCGTTGAGCCCACCGCAGCCCTGTTCAGCGTGACTCGCGGCGGCAGCGCCGATGTCGCCGTGCCCGGCGGCGTGCGCGGCGTGCGCGTGGTGATGGTCACCCCGGAACCGGCCGGCGGCAGCCGGGTTCCCACCCATGCGCCGGTCATCCAGGCCCAGCTGACCTGACGCGGCGCGCCTGGGGGTCACTGATCCGACGGCGGGGCCTTCACGTAATAAGGGGCATCTATCCGAAGCCCCCAGACCGGAGACATATTCATGATCGGACTCGAGAATCCCCTTCACATCGCGCTCATCCTGATCGTCGTGCTGATGGTGTTCGGCGCCAAGCGCCTACCCGAGATGGGCAAGTCGCTCGGGTCGGGCCTGCGGGGCTTCAAGCAGTCCCTGAGCGGTGAGGAGCCTCTCGAGCCCGTCCACCAGCTGCCGGTCGATCACGCTCCGCAGCGGATCGACGAGCGCGTGGCGTAGGAGCCCGTTCGCGATGAGGATCGCCATCGTCGGCGCCGGAGTGTCGGGCCTGGTCGCCGCTCATCTGCTCGGACGTGAGCACGAGGTCACCGTGTTCGAAGCCGCGTCCTACGCCGGCGGGCATACCCACACGATCCGGGTCGACACTCCCAACGAGACGCATCACGTCGACACCGGCTTCATCGTCTTCAACGACCGCAACTACCCCAATTTCGAGCGCCTGCTGGATCGCCTCGCGGTCGCCTCGCAGCCCTCCGAGATGAGCTTCTCGGTGAGCGACGGCCGCGGTGATTTCGAGTACAACGGCGCCTCGGCCAACGGGCTGTTCGCCAAGCGCGCGCATCTGATCACCCCGTGGTTTCATCGCATGCTGGCCGACCTGGCCCGCTTCAATCGCGCCGCCCGCAGCCTGCTGCACCTCGACGGAGACGGCCCGTCGCTCGGTCACTGGCTGGAGGAGCTGCGCTTCTCGCGGCCGTTCATCGACCGGCTGATCGTCCCCCAGGCCTCAGCCGTGTGGTCTGCCGATCCGCATCAGATGTGGAGCTTCCCGGCCCGGTTCCTGGCCGAGTTCTTCGACAACCACGGGATGCTCTCGGTCCGTGACCGTCCCCGCTGGCGAACCGTGCACGGCGGCTCGGCCCGCTACGTGGAGGCGCTGCTGGGCCAGTTCGGCGGCCGGCTTCGGCTTCAGGCGCCGGTGGCGGCGGTGACCCGGCATCCCGACCACGTGTCGGTGCGGCCGCGGTCCGGAGAGCCCGAGCGCTTTGACGAGGTCGTGCTGGCCACCCACTCCGACCAGGCGCTTGAGATACTCGCCGACGCCACCGACCGCGAGCACGAGATCCTGGGCGCGATCCCCTATCAGCGCAATGAGGCCGTCCTCCACACCGATGTCAGCATGATGCCCCGCCGGCGCCGTGCCTGGGCGAGCTGGAACTACCACCTGGAGCATGTGCCCGGCCCCCTGACGACGGTCACCTACCACATGAATCGCCTGCAGTCCCTGACCGCCGAGCGGGATTTCTGCGTGACCCTGAACCGCACCGGGGAGATCGATCCTGACCAGGTGATCCGCACGATCGACTATGCCCATCCCGTCTTCACCGCGGCCGGCGTCCGCGCCCAGGCCCGGGTGAAGGAGATCAGCGGCCGCAACCGGACCCACTTCTGCGGGGCCTACTGGGGCTGGGGCTTTCACGAGGACGGCGTGCGGAGCGCCCTGCGCGTGGCGAACCACTTCGGGGAGGGCCTGTGAGCGCCCCGGCGCCGAGCGTGAGCTGCCTCTACGAGGGCACCATCCGCCACCGGCGGCGCGAGCCCGCCCGGGCCTTCACGCATCGCCTGGCGCTGGCCTACGTGGATCTGGCCGAGCTGCCGCAGTTGCTGGACGGGCGCCTCGTCCGTCGCTGGCCGGGGCTGCTGCGCTTTCGCCGCCGCGACTACCTCGGGCCGGCCGGCATCCCGCTCGACGTCGCCGTACGCGACCGGGTCACGGCGCTGGGGGGAGCTCGCCCAACGGGGCCCATCCGGGTTCTCACCCAGCTGCGCTCGTGGGGGGTGTGCTTCAACCCGGTGAGCTTCTACTACTGCTTCGAGCCCGGCGGCCGGCGACTTCAGGCCGTGCTGGCCGAGGTGACCAACACGCCATGGCGCGAGCGCCACGCCTACCTGCTCTGCGCCGACGGAGAACCGGCACCGGTGCTGCGCTCTCGGTTTCGCAAGGCCCTCCACGTCTCGCCCTTCATGGGCATGGACCATGTCTACGAGGCCCGGGCCAGCGAGCCCGGGCCGACCCTGTCGGTGCACATCGCCAGCCACCGGAACGGCGAGACGATGTTCGACGCCACCCTGGCCCTGGAGCGGCGGGAGCTGACGCCGCCCAGCGCCGCCCGCCTCAGCGCCCGCTATCCCCTGGCGGCAGGTCGGGTCCTGGCCCTGATCTACGGGCACGCGCTCGGGCTCAAACTGGCCGGAGCTCGCGTGCACCCCCACCCGGGCGCGGGAGCGCCGGCGTGAGGCCCGGCGTCGTGGCCATGTGGCGGCTGAGCGCCCAGGCGCTGCTGGGCCAGATCCGCGTCGGGCGGTTGATCGTGGCCGAGGGCTCCCGCACGCACACCTTCGGATCCGGAACGCCGGCCGCCCTGATCAACGTCAACCGCCCCGATTTCTGGCGGATGCTGATGAAGGGCAGCCGGGGCCTGGCCGAGTCCTACGCCACCGGGGGCTGGGATTCCCCCGACCTGGTCGCGGTGATTCGCCTCGCCGCGCGCAACGCGGTGCTGATCGACCGCGTGCGGGCGTACACGATCCCCTTCTGGGCGCCGCGCCAGCGCGTCCGGGCAGCGCTCAACCGCTCCACGCGCGAGCGCAGCCGCCGGCACATCGCCTTCCACTACGACCTCGGCAACGAGCTGTTCGCGCGCATGCTCGATCCCACCATGATGTATTCCTGCGCTCTGTTCGAGCGCGACGGCATGACGCTCGAGGACGCCTCGCTGGCCAAGCTCGAGCGGGTCTGCCAGCGGCTGGAGCTCGGACCCGGGGACCACGTGCTCGAGATCGGCACGGGCTGGGGCGGGTTCGCCATCTACGCCGCCCGGACGCGGGGCTGCCGGGTGACCACGACCACCATCTCCCGGGAGCAGCGCGACCACGCGATCGCGCGCGTGGCCGAGGCCGGACTCAGCGATCTCGTCGAGGTGATCATGCGTGACTACCGCGACCTCGAGGGGACCTACGACAAGCTGGTCTCGATCGAGATGATCGAGGCGGTGGGCTGGCAGCACATCGGCACCTTCTTCCAGAAGTGCTCTGAGCTGCTGACGCCGCACGGGGCGATGCTGCTGCAGGCGATCACGATCGACGATCGAGCCTACGAGGTGGAGAAGGCCTCGAGGTCGTTCATCAAGGAGTACATCTTCCCCGGCGGAGCCCTCCCATCGATGGAGGTGATCATCCGCAACGTGGCCCGCCGGACCGACCTGCAGACCGTCGGACTGGAGGACATCACCGACAGCTATGTGGAGACGCTGCGGCGCTGGCGCCACAACTTCCACGCGCACGCGGGCGAGCTGGCCGAGCTTGGCTACGACGAGATCTTCCAGCGCATGTGGACCCTGTACCTGGCCTACTGCGAGGCCGGGTTCGCCGAACGGCGGATCTGCGACGTCCAGCTGCTGCTGGCCAAGCCGCACTGGGCCCTCAAGGCTCGCGCCGGCCGCCACAGTGCGGCCGTCGCCGCCGGCGGCACCGGCTGACCGGCGCGCGCCCTGAGACCGTGGGCCGCCCCGGCCCGGGCCACACGGCGTCGCTCACCCGGCGACGATCCCGCTGGGCCGCCGGCCGTGTCACGTGATCAAAAGAACCCCCCGTCCTCGGTTCTCCTGGAGCAGCGGTCTTGAATCCCCGGTCGTTGCGGCACGGTAATGGTTCCCGTCGGGCCCTGCGGTTCCGGCTAGGCTCGCGGACATGCGGACGCGAGCGATCGTGCTGGCCGGCCTCGGGGTGCTGGCCACGCTGCCCTCCGCGACCGGGCCCGCGGGGGCGCGAACCCGGTCGTGCCCGGGATGGGGGCGGCCGGCCGTGGCCGCCGACCCCCGTCCGCATGCCCTGCGGGTGTTCGCGATCCAGTTCGCGCAGCACCCCGCCCAGATGCGCTCCGCCGCCGACTACGCCGGCGCCGTCGACTGCGCGATCCGGGCTGAGGTCCTGCCCCATCTGGCCCGCGGGCGGCCCAACCTGGTCGTCTTCGACGAGGACATCGGGTTGGAGACGATCGCCATCGGCCCGCGTGGCGCCGCCGCGCGCGCCGAGCTGCGCCACGGCTCACCATCGTGTCGGGGGGCCCCACTGTGCCCGACCCTGCGGACCCTGGCCGCCCTGGCCGTCGGCTACCGGCGCGCGCTGGACTACCTCACCCCCCGTTTGCCCGCGCTCCGGTCCGAGCTCGGCCGCACGTTCGTGGCCGCCACCGATGAGTTCGTGCGCGTGTTCATGACCACCATGGCCCGGGCCGCGCGGCGCTATCACCTGTACGTGATCGCCTCCAACACCCAGGCCCGCTTCCGCGTCAGCCGCACCGGCACGGCCATTCGGGCCCTGGCCGATCCGGGGGCCCCGCGGCCGCGGATCGTGTATGTGCCGGCCAGCGCGGCCGCCTACGACCAGACGTTCGTCTGGAGCCCGCGGATCCTGCATCCGGGCGAGCCGGCCCCGCTGGCCAATCTGATGGCCGACAACTTGAAGGTCCCCCTGACCGCCTTCGAGCAGCAGCTGGGCTTCGCCTCGGGGCCGTCTCGGGGACCCCAGGCGCGGGCCAATCTGCAGCCGATCGCGATCCCGGGCACGCGGGCGCGACTCGGGTTGGCCACCAGCCTGCCCGCCTTCGTCTACGGCCCGGCGGCCCGCGGGCGCGAATGCCGCGATGTGGCCCTGACCTACATGCGCTGCCTGAACCGGCTCGGGGCCAACGTGCTGATCCAGGCCGATGCCAACGATGGCCAGTGGACGGGCGCCGCCGGGACCGGCGGCGAGCCCTGGCAGCCGCTGGACTGGATGGGGTCGGCGTACCGCGCCGTGAGCGATCCGAGCGTCGGTTTCGCCTACGCCGTCAACTCGTTCATGGTCGGCAATCTGGCCGACATCCCGTTTGACGGTCAGAGCGCGATCCTGGCCCGCGGCCGTCGCGGCCGGGGGTGCGCGTATGTCGGTGACCGCCGCTTCGTGGCCGGCACGGATCTGGCCGCCCTGCGGGCCTACGCCGGACCCAAGCCTCAGTTCCTGGCCCTGGCCCCGTGGGTCGTACCCGACGCCGCCCGTCCCCGCCTACGGGCCATCGGGTCGGCGCTCGCCGCCGGCACCGGACCGCGGCACTACGTCCAGACCGCCGTCGTCGCGGATCTAGCCTTCCCGTCTGACCGCTCGCGGCCCGGGTGCCTGATGGCGGGCCGGTGAGCGGGCTCTCGCGCCGCGAGGCACTGCTCGGCGCGGCCGGCGCCGGCGCCGG
>DASVYO010000057.1:0-39568 GCA_036392135.1 Solirubrobacteraceae bacterium | reverse complement strand
CGCATCACGTCTCGCGCGCGGGGCATGACGTGGGGGAGGAACATCGGCTCGCGGGCGCCGCTGCGCTCGAGCAGCCAGGTCGTCTGAGGGTTGCAGTCCCCGAGGCGCACCGGCACGTACTCGTTGTCGGGATCCAGGCGGGTGCGCAGCTCGGCGTAGCCGATCGCCGAGGCGATCGAATCGGTGTCGGGGTTGCGGTGACCGCTGACGTAGATGAGCGACACGGACGGCAATTATCTCGTCCAGGCGGCGGGGCGGTGTCTAGGCAGGCGCAGCAGGGCGCGATACCGTCCCGTGGAGAACCGGGGGCGGCGGCCCGACCGGCTGTCCCGAGGCTTCCACATCCAGACAGAGGAGAGCTCATGCCGGCCGCGCCAACCATCCTGCCGACGCAGATCACCCAGGGCGAGGCGCCGGGACTCCGCTACCGCCTCGAGGGCGAGCTCGTCCCCGTGCTCCACATGGCGCTGGACGGTCAGGTGCCGGTCTACTTCGAGCACCACGTGCTGCTCTGGAAGTACCCGACCATGCAGATCGGCCTGCATCCGCTCAAGAAGGGGCTCAAGCGCCGGGTGTTGGGCGGCATGCCGCTGCTCCTGATCGAGGCCCAGTCGGCCGGAGAGATCGCCTTCAGCCGTGACGCCCCCGGGCACATCGCGGCCCTGCACCTGCCGGTGGGGGAGGGGATAGTCGTCCGCGAGCACCAATTCCTGGCCGCGACCAGCAACGTGCAATACGACTACAGCCGCATCAAGGGCTTCGCCAACGTGCTCTACGGCGGCGGCTTCTGGGTGGATCAGTTCTTCGCCGGCGACCATGAGGGCGTCGTCTGGGTTCACGGCTACGGCAACGTGTTCGAGAAGCAGCTGGAGCCGGGGGAGACCATCGACATCGAGCCGGGGGGCTGGGTGTATCGCGACCACTCCGTTCAGATGACCCAGGAGGTGTACGGATTCAAGACCGGCTTGCTGGGCGGTGGTGGCGGCAACCTCGTCTTCAACCGCTTCACCGGCCCTGGTCGTGTCGGCCTCCAGAGCGCCTACTTCCACCCGCCCGTGGCCGAGGGCGCGGGGGGCAACGCCCAGCGTGAGGGTGCCGGCGGCATGATCGGCGGGATAGTCGGCGATCTGCTCAAGAACTAGATGGTCGGTTCCACAACCCCACACGAGGACGCCATGAGCTTCAGGCCCGGGCACCTGGCCACGCACCCCCTGCCCGCCGGGATCGTGGGGGCTCTCGGTCTGGGTGGTTATCAGCTCCTGGTCGATGTGGCCGGCGTGGGGGCGGGGCGCCTGGGTCCCCAGGCGTTCCTGCTCGTGGCCCCGGAGCCGGATCCGGCCATGCCCGACCCGGGCACCCAGATCACGCTCCACCACAACCGTTTGCGCGATGACGCAGAGCTGGTGTCCTTCACCCAGCTGGCCGCTCAACTCGGCTACATGCGTCTGTCGGGCTACCGGCTCGCGCTCGAGCGCCAGGGCCTCCGGACCCGTGTGAACGTGGTCAACCCGGCCACCGGCGGGATCGTGGCCACGATTCCCGACAAGCACTCGGGGGGCGGGCGTCTTTCCTTTGGCGGCGGGACGAACGCGGGCAAGCTCCTGGCCCAGGTCAGGGCGCTGCCGCCGGCCGGGTCGCCTCCTGACCTGCAGAGCCCGCAGCTCATGCGAGAGGCGGTGCTGGCGCTGGCCATCCGCGACGAGAGCATCACCGGGGCCGAGGCGGCCGAACTGGCCGACCGGGCGCTGGAGCTGGCGCGCGGGAATCCGGCGCTGGACCCGCCGGGCGCGCTCGAGGCGGCCAGGGGGAAGGCGCCCGGGAAGACGTAGGGGGCGTGCCCGACCGGACCGCGGCTCGGGCGCCGCACCCCCGACCTGTCGGTCGAGGGTGCGTGCAGTGATCCAGCAGTGGAGCTAGTCGGGCTCGAACCGACGACCTCCGCCATGCCATGGCGGCGCTCTCCCAGCTGAGCTATAGCCCCTTCGAAAGCGAAGTTCTCTGCCAGAGGGTAATACACGCTCGCCGCCGGCGCCCTGCCTGCCGCCGCCGGAGGACGCAAGTAACCTCAGACACCTATGGCCACCGACCGCTACGAACCCGGGAAGATCGAGTCCCGCTGGCAGGAGCTGTGGGCCCGTGAGGGCACCTGGGAGGTGGCCAACGCCACTCCTGAAGAGCGCCGCCACCCCCGGCGGGGGGCTCCGAAGAAGTCCTACGTGCTCGAGATGCTGCCCTACCCGAGTGGCGAGCCCCACATCGGGCATCTGAAGAACTACGCCCTGGGCGACGCGATCGCCCATTTCCACCGCCGGACGGGCCGGCGCGTGCTGCATCCGATGGGCTACGACGCGTTCGGGTTGCCGGCCGAGAACCACGCGATCCGCACCGGTGTGCATCCCCGGCAGTCGACCGACGAGTCGATCGCCTCCTTCCAGCGGGCCTTCCGGGCCTGGGGCATCTCGATCGACTGGACCCGGGAGCTGGCCACGCACGAGCCGGGCTACTACCGCTGGACGCAGTGGATCTTCCTCAAGCTGCTCGAGCGGGGCCTGGCCTACCGCAAGGAGGCCGCGGTCAACTGGTGCCCGTTTGACGCCACCGTGCTGGCCAACGAGCAGGTCATCGACGGACGCTGCGAGCGCTGTGGCCACGAGGTCGAGATTCGTCAGCTCGAGCAGTGGTTCTTCCGGATCACCGACTATGCCGAGCGGTTGCTCGACGATCTCGACGGGATCCACTGGCCCGAGCACGTCAAGGCCATGCAGCGCAACTGGATCGGCCGCAGCGAGGGGGCCGAGGTGAGCTTCCGCTGCCCGGAGCTGAACACCGAGTACACCGTGTTCACCACCCGGCCCGACACGCTGTTCGGGGCCACCTTCTTCGTGATCGCGCCCGAGCATCCGGACGTGTTCCGGCTGGCCGCCGGTACCGAACACGAGCAGGACGTTCACCGCTACGTCAACCGCGCGCTGACCGAGTCGCCTGAGGAGCGTGGCGCGGCCGAGAAGCCGAAGACCGGCGTGCCGCTCGGTCGCACCGTGACCAACCCGGTGACCGGTGAACAGATCCCGATGTTCGTCGCCGACTACGTGCTGATGGAGTACGGCACCGGCGCGGTGATGGCCGTGCCCGCCCACGATCAGCGCGACTTCGAGTTCGCCAAGGTCTTCGACCTTCCCATCCGCCAGGTCGTCGCACCGGCGGACGAGTCAGTGCCGCCGCCTCCCGATCAGGCCTTCGTGGCTCACTCCGACGACGAGCGCCTGATCAACTCCGGGGAGTTCACCGGGATGAACACCGTGGAGGGGCGCCGGGCGATCATCGAGTGGCTCGACCGGCGGGGGATCGGCCACGCGTCGATCAACTTCCGCCTGCGCGACTGGCTGATCTCCCGCCAGCGCTATTGGGGCTGTCCGATTCCGGTCGTCTACTGCGAGCGCTGCGGCATGGTGCCGGTGCCCGAATCCGACCTGCCCGTGGAACTGCCCGACATCGAGGACTACCAGCCGCGGGGGCGCTCGCCGCTGGCCGCCGCCCAGGAGTGGGTCAACACCAGCTGCCCGGGCTGCGCCGGCCCCGCCCGGCGCGAGACCGACACGATGGACACGTTCGTCGATTCGAGCTGGTACTTCCTGCGCTACTGCGACGCCCACAACGATCAGGCGCCGTGGGATCCCGAGGTGCTGGCCGAATGGATGCCCGTTGACCAGTACATCGGGGGCGTCGAGCACGCGATCCTGCACCTGATGTACGCGCGCTTCTTCGTCAAGGCGCTGGCCGATATGGGGCTGCTGAGCGTCCAGGAGCCGTTCTCGGCCCTGTTCACGCAGGGCATGATCCTGGGTCCCGACGGCCAGAAGATGTCCAAGTCCAGCGGCAACGTGATCAGCCCCGGACCGATCGTCGAGCGCTACGGGATCGACGCCGCGCGCTGCTACGTGCTGTTCATCGGCCCGCCCGATCAGGACGCGGCGTGGGCGGAGACCTCGCTCAAGGGCGTCCATCACTTCCTGTCGCGGCTGTGGCGCCTGGGCAGGGATCAGGCCGGCCAAGATGCCGCGCCGGGCGAGGCCCGGCGGGGCATCGCCCCGCCCGATGAGCCGTCCGGCGACGGGCTGACGCTGGTCCGCAAGGCCAACTGGGCGATCGACAAGGTGACCGGCGACATGGCCGGACGGTTCGCCTTCAACACGGCGATCGCGGCCATCATGGAGCTCGTCAACGAGCTCTATCGCTTTCCGCAGGCCGATCCGGAGTCGCGGCGGTTTGCGATCGCGACGGCGGCGTCGCTGGTCTTCCCGTTCGCGCCCCATCTGGGTGCGGAGGTCTACGAGCAGTTGACCGGACGCCGGGTGTGGGAGGAGCCGTGGCCGGACGCCGATCCCGCGATGCTGCGCACCGACACGTTCGAGCTCGTCTGCATGGTCAACGGCAAGTTGCGCGACCGGGTCACGGCCGCCACCGGCGCCGACCGGCAGGAGCTCGAGCGCCTGGCGATGGCCTCCAAGGGTGTGCAGGCCCACGTCGACGGCCACCAGGTGGCCAAGGTGATAGTGGTTCCGGACAAGCTGGTCAACATCGTCCTGGCCTGATGGCGGGCACGGACTCGCCTCGGGGCGAGCCTGGTCGCGACCGGGCCCGGGAGGAGCCCGATCGGCACCGCCCGGTGTATGTGGCCGTGGTGGGGGCCAGCCAGCCGACGGCCGCCCAGACCGACGCGGCGGAGGCCATTGGGGCCGAGCTTGCACGAGCGGGGGCGACCGTGATCAACGGCGGCGGCAGTGGCGTCATGGCCGCGGTCTCGAGGGGCGCCGCACAGGCGGGGGGGACGGTCGTGGGGATCCTGCCCGGGAGCGACCGCGCCGCGGCCAACGAGTGGGTCGGGATCGCGCTCCCCACCGGTTTGGGTGAGCTCCGCAACGGTCTCATCGTTCGCGCGGCCGACGTCGTGCTGGCTGTCGGCGGCGCCTACGGGACGCTGTCCGAGGTGGCGCTCGCCCTGGCCACGGGGGTACCGGTGGTCGGCTACGACAGCTGGAGCGTGGCCGGCGTCGAGGTGGCCGCGGATCCGCAGCAGGCGGTGGCCTTGGCCCTCGAGCGGGCCGCCGGGGACGCCGTATAGCCCCGTAGAATTGGGCGGTGCCGAAGTTCAAGACCGCCTATCTGATCCACGGCGATGACCACGGGCGAATCGCCGAGCGCCGGGCGAGGCTCCGGGCCCTCGCGGAGGCGATCAGCGGCGCCGAGGGGCTTGAGCTGTTCGAGGGTGAGGCGGCGACACCCGAGAACGTGGCCGCGGCGCTGGATGCCATGACGCTGGCCATCGGAAGGCGGTTCGTGATCGTCGACGGAGTCGAACGCTGGCGTGACAAGGACCTCGACGGGCTGGCCTCGGCGCTCGACGCGCTCGGTGCGGATGCCGAGACGACGGTGTCCTTCTTCGCCCGGGAGGACGGGCGCAACAAGGCTCCCGACCGCCTGCACAAGCTGATAAAGCACGTCAGGGGGGCGATCGAGGCGGAGTCGAATGTGAAGCCGTGGGAGCTGCCCAGATGGGTGTTGCAGAGAGCGGCCGAATTGGGAGTCGAACTGGAGCCTGACGCCGCGCGGGCCCTCATCCAGCATGTCGGTGAGCGCCAGCAGCGCCTGCTGCGGGAGCTCGAGAAGCTGTCGCTCGGCACCGGGCCGGGCGGCCGGCTCGATGTCGCCGAGGTGGAGGAGCTCACCGCGCCGTCGGCCGAGCGCAAGGCCTGGGCGGTGGCCGACGCGCTGGTCGCCGGGGACGCGGCAACGGCGGTGCGCGCCTACCTCGCCCTGCGCGAGCAGGGCGAACGGCTTTCGGGGCTCCTGTACTGGATCGCCCAGCGCGTGCGCATGGCCCATGAGGTGGCGGCGGCGCTGGATGCCGGTGAGCCGGCGGCGCAGATCAAGCGGCGAATGCGGATGCCCTCGCGAGCCGCGGACCGGCTGATCGCCGACGCCCGGCGCAGCGGCGTCGAGCGGCTCCGGCAGGCGATCGTCGAGATCGCCGAGCTGGAACTGGCCTCACGCGGGGGTGGTCGCGGCGGCGCGGCTGAGGATACGGCGGCACTGCGCGCGATCGGCCGCATCGCGGCCTGAGCTCCGCCTCGCCCGGCGTGGGCGCCGCGGGCCGGCGACCGACCGAAGGGCCGCTCAGCCCACGGTCGAGTTGATGAGCACGACGATGACCACCAGCACGACCACGACCAGCACCACGGCCAGTCCGCGGAGGATCCAGTTGTCCGCGGGCCGCAGCGATGGATTCAGCGGGCGGTCGGCCCACGGTGGGGAGGAGCCCTCGAGTTTGTTCAGGGCCCGCAGGCGCGGGGACATCGGCTCGAGCCGCCGCTCACCCGCGTGCGTGCGGGAGGGGAAGTGGCTCTCGCCCGCGGCCTCCGGGATGCCGTCACCTTCCTCGCCCTCGCCGCCGGCCGCCACCGGTCGCGCGCGGGAGACGTTGCCCGAGCGGGTACCGGCCAGCCGACGGACGGCGTCCTCGGCGTCCTCGAGCTCACGGTGCAGCCGTTTGGTCTCGGCACGCTCCTGCTCGAGCGCGAACTTGTACTCGTCTCGCTCATGCTGCAGCGCCTCGAGCTGTTGCCGGGTCTCCTGAAGCCGGTGCTCGTGGGCGAGCGCCTCGCTGCGCGTCGCCTCGAGGGCCTGACCGGTGGCTCGACCCTGTTCACGGGCGGTTTCCAGCTGGCGCCGGGTCTGGGCCGCCTCCTGGCGCGCGAGCTCGAGCTCGCGTCCGACCGCGAGCGCCTGCCCGCGGGTCTGCTCGAGCTCGGCCGAGGCGGCCCGCAGCTCGTCATGGACCGCGGCGGCCAGATCAAGCTCGGCCCCCAGGCGCCCCACCTCCGAGCGCAGGCGCAGGGCCTCCGTGCGCTCATCCTCCAGATGGCGCTCGGCCTGCTCGCGCCGTGCGCGCTCGCGATCATGGGCGGCCTCGCGGTCGGCCAGCCGGCCCCGTAGCCGCTCTATCTCCTGGCTGCGGTCGGCCATCGCCGGACGGGCCGGCGGGCTGCTGCGCACCCTCGGGCTGCGGGCCCCGGCTCCGGCGCTGGAAGGCTGGCGGCTGGATCTCGAGCCGCCGCGCTGGCGTGCGGCCTTGGTGGTGGCCGCGGGCCCGAGCGGGATGGTGATGTCGGGAGCCACGTTCAGCTCCAGCTCGGCCGCCTCGGCAAGCTCGACTCCGAGCGCGAAGGCCGCGATCCACGGCTCGCCGTCCTCCGACGCCCAGGGTTTGTGTTCGAGCTCGGCCAGCGCTCGCCGCTCGCCCCCGGACTCCAGCGTGGCGGTCAGCGTGGGGCGGACAAAGCGTCGTCCGCGGATGCCGAACCAGCGCCCGGTGATCTCCACGCGGCCGTCGGGATCCTGCGCGAGCGAGTCGACGGCGAACGAGATCGCCGGCGTCTCAGCTCCGGTCCTCGCGCTGAGATCACTGGCCATCTGCACACGGTACCCGCACGCGCCGTCCCGGGCAGCAAGCGACCACCCAGAAACCGTCACTCGCGCCCAGGGCGAGCGCAGGCGGTGGGTTGGGACCGGCGGGGGCGGGCGGCGCGGTGCGGCCCGTAGCTCAGGCGCTGTGGCGCAGCCGGGCGGCCCGGGACTTCTTGCGCGCCCCGTTGTTGCGGTGCAGGGCACCGCGCTTGACCGCCTTGTCGATCATCCTGACCAGCACGCGGTGCTCGTTCTCAGCCGTGTCGGTGTCACCCGCGGCGATCGCGCTCTCCAGCCGCCGGAAGTAGGTCTTGATCGCCGACGTGTAGCGACGGTTTTCCAGCCGCTCGCGCTCGGCGCGCAGGATCCGCTTCTTCTGTGAGTGAATGTTGGCCATGACGGAAGTGTGCCGCGGGAGGCCGCGGCGACGGCGCGTACTATAGCGCCCGCGTGTCTGCCGAGACCAAGCTAACGGGGGGATCGCCGCCATCGGCGCCGCCCCCGCCGCCTCGGCGCCGGCTCGCGCTCAGTACGACCATCTTCGCCGCCGCCACCGCCGTATCGCGGGTGGCCGGGCTGGGCCGGGAGATCGTCCAGGCGAGCTTCTTCGCCACCGGCGTGGCGATCACGTCGTTCACGATCGCCTCGCAGATCCCCAACCTGGTCGCCAACCTGTTCTCCCAGGCCGCCCTTTCCGCCGCCTTCGTGCCCGTCTTCACGCAGCTGCTGCACGAGGACCGCAAGCCCGAGGCCGTCAAGCTCGCGTCCGAGCTGTTCTGGCTGATCCTGATCGGACTCGGGGTCCTCACGCTCGTGTGGATGGCCGTGGCCGGACTGGTCATGCCGCTGTTCACGGGCACCCACCTGGACGCGTCCGCCACGGCGTTGACCGCCGGCCTGTCCCGGGTTCTGTTCCCGGTCGTGCTGCTGTTGAGCATCACCGGCCTGCTCGTCGGAATCCTGCAGGCCTACGACGAGTTCACCGTTCCGGCGATCGCTCCGGCGGTCTGGAATGTGGTGATCATCGTCCTGCTCGTCGTCCTGCACGCCGAGATCCACGGCCAGAATTCGATCTACGCCTACGCGATCGCCTGGCTCGTGGCCACCGTGGTCCAGATGCTGATGATCGCCTCGGCGCTGCGCCGGATCGACTTCCGGCTCTCGTTCTCGCTGAGTTTCAGCGACCCGCGCATCCGGGAGGTCATGATCCTGTTCGTCCCGGTCACGATCAGCATCGGGATCATCAACCTCGACGCCTTCATCAACGCCGAGCTGGGCACGCTGGTCAACAGTCACGCCCCGTCGGCCATCAACGACGCGTTCCGGCTCTACATGCTCCCTCAGGGCGTGTTCAGCGTGGCCGTGGCCACGGTTCTGTTCCCGACCCTCAGCCGCATGGCCGTTCGCCGGGATCCGTCCGGGATGCGGCGGACGCTTGGCAACGGGATCCGCCAGATCAACCTGTTGATGATTCCCTCGGCGGGGCTGATCGCCGTGCTGGCCAACCCCATCACCCAGCTGGTCTACGAGCACGGTCGCTTTCACGCGATCGACCGCTACTACGTCTCCACGGCCCTGTTCTGGTTCGCGTTCAGCCTCCCGTTCGCCGGAGTCAACCTCCTGTGCGCCCGGACCTTCTTCGCGCTCCGGCGTCCCTGGATCCCCACCCGGCTGGCGGTGATGAACATCGCCGTGGACATCCTCGTCTCGCTTGCCCTCTACAAGCCGCTCGGCATCGCCGGCCTGATCATCGGCACGCTGGCCGCCAACCTGTTCATGACCTGGCTGCAGATGAGCCGGCTGCGGATTGGGTTCAACGGCCGGCTGGAGGGGGCCCAGACAACGATGATCACGGCTCGGATCGTGATCGCCTCAGCCGTTGTGACGGCACTGGGTTACCTCGTCTGGAGGGGTCTGCACGGCCTGTTCGGCGTCTCTCTGATCGCCCAGATCCTGGCCGTGGGTGTCGCCCTCAGCGCTGCGGGCCTGCTCTACGCGCGGCTCGTGCTGCTGATGCGCATTCCTGAGGCGCGCCAGATCGAGGCGCTGATCGCCGGCCGGCTGCGCGGCCGTGCGGCGGGCTAGATCCGCTCGCCTCCTACCCTAGAGGGGCTATGGCCGACCAGTCCCTGATCCGCAACTTCTCCATCATCGCCCACATCGATCACGGCAAGTCGACGCTGGCCGACCGCATCCTCGAGATCACGCACACCGTCGATCCACGCGCGATGCGCGCCCAGCTGCTCGACTCGATGGATCTCGAGCGCGAGCGCGGGATCACGATCAAGGCCCAGGCCGTGCGCGTCTTCTACGAGGCGGGCGATGGCAAGACCTATCAGCTGCATCTGATCGACACCCCGGGGCACGTCGACTTCACCTATGAGGTGTCGCGATCGCTGGCCGCCTGCGAGGGGGCACTGCTGGTGGTCGACGCCTCCCAGGGCGTGGAGGCGCAGACGGTGGCCAACACCTACCTGGCGGTCGAGTCGGGGCTGGAGCTGATCCCGTGCCTGAACAAGGTGGATCTGCCCGGCGCCGAGCCCGAGCGTGTGGCCGCCGAGGTGGCCGAGCTGCTGGGGGAGCCGGCCGATGCGGTGCGGCGCATAAGCGCCAAGACCGGGGCGGGCGTGACCGACGTCCTGGACGAGCTGATCGCCCGCGTGCCGCCGCCTGACGGCGATCCCGACGCTCCGCCGCGCGCCCTGATCTTCGACTCCGAGTACGACCAGTACCGTGGCGTGATCGCCTACATCCGGGTCGTCGACGGCGTCTTCACCAAACACGAGGCGATCCGCGCCATGCAGGCCGGCACCGAGGCGGAGATCGATGACATCGGCTTCTTCACTCCACAGATGACATCGGCCGATGCGCTGGTGGCCGGCGAGGTCGGGTTCCTGATCACCGGCGTAAAGGACGTGACCAAGCTGCGGGTCGGTGACACGCTGACCACGAAGGCGCGCCCGGCCGTCGAGCCGTTGCCCGGCTATCGCGAGGTCAAGCCGATGGTCTTCTGCGGCCTGTTCCCGATCAACTCGGACGAGTACCCGGACCTCCGCGACGCGCTTGAGAAGCTGACCCTGAACGATGCGGCCCTCAGCTGGGAGCCGGAGACCTCCGAGGCGCTCGGCTTCGGGTTCCGCTGTGGGTTCCTCGGCCTGCTGCACATGGACATCGTCCGCGAGCGGCTGGAGCGCGAATACGACCTCGAGCTGCTGACCACGATGCCCAGCGTCGAGTATGAGGTCACGCTGACCGACGGGACCGTGCGTCCGATCCACAGCCCCAACGACATGCCCGATCCGGCCCGGATCGCGGAGATCCGCGAGCCGTTCATCCGCGCCTCGATCCTCACGCCCAAGGAGTACGTGGGCCAGATCATGGAGCTCTGCCAGGACCGCCGCGGCGACCACGCCGGCATGCACTACCTGTCGGCCGAGCGCGTCCAGCTGACCTATGACCTGCCGCTGGCCGAGATCGTGCTCGACTTCTTCGATCAGCTCAAGTCACGCACGCGCGGGTACGCCTCGCTTGACTACGAGCTCCTCGGCCTGCGCGAGTCCGACCTGGTCAAGCTCGACATCCTGCTGGCCGGAGACCCGATCGATGCCCTGTCGATGCTCGTGCATCGGGCCAAGGCTCAGAGCGCCGGGCGGACGCTGACCGAGAAGCTGCGCGAGAAGATCCCCCGCCAGCAGTACGACGTCCCGATCCAGGCCGCCATCGGCTCCCGGATCGTGGCTAGGGAGACGATCAAGGCCTATCGCAAGGACGTGATCGCCAAGTGCTACGGCGGTGACATCAGCCGCAAGCGCAAGCTGCTCGAGCAGCAGAAGAAGGGCAAGCAACGCATGAAGCAGGTTGGGCGCATCGAGGTGCCACAGGAGGCCTTCCTGGCCGTCCTCGAGCTGGGCGAGAAGTAGCCGGCCCGGGCTCTAGAACCGGGACCAGGAACCGCCGGGATGGCGGCGCGAGGCTCGCGGCCCGTGGTGCGCGTGACCGTAACCGACCAGGCCAGGCCCGTAACGGCGGCGGCCGGGGCCGACCCACGGAACCCTCCCGCGGTGGCCCAGGATCAGCGCGACGATCACCAGGGTGACCCAGAGGAACGTCACCGCGACCAGGACCGCGAACGTCAGGGCAAGGATCGGCAGGGCCGCCAACAGCAGGATCGGGTTGGCCCGCACGCTCCGCGCCGCCCAGCGCGCCGCCGGCACGGCCGGGTGGCGGACGCGCCCGCGGGGGCGAGCGACACCGGGCAGATCTGAGACGGTCGCGTCGAGCTCGGCGTAGGTGCGAGCCTTGAGCGCGACGCTGAGCCGCTGCTCGAGCTCATCGGAGCCGATCCGGCCCTCGGTGGCCGCACGATGCAGGCGCTTGACGATCGCTTCTCGATCGTCATCCGACGCCCTCAGCGCACCGCGTCTACTCACGGGAGCCAGGGTACCGCTCGAGCCGGTCCCCGGCAATGGGCGAGCCCGACCGGCGCCGTAACATCGCCGGCATGGATCTGGGTGTCCGCGACCGCGCGTGCATCATCAGCGGCGGATCGCGAGGGATCGGGCTCGAGGTCGGCCGGCAGCTGCGTGCCGAGGGAGCGAACCTCCTGTTGCTCGGCCGGGGTGAGGATGCTCTGCGCGCCGCCGCCGACGCCCTGGGCGGCGAAGCGGTCGCCTGGCTGGCCATCGACGTCACGTGCCCCGCGGCGGGCGAGCGCGCGGTGGCCCGCTGCCGGGAGCGCTTCGGGCGCGTCGACGTGCTCGTCAACGGCGCCGGCACCAGCTCGGTGCGCGCGATCGACGAGCTGTGCGACCAGGACTGGCAGGATCAGTGGGAGCTGAACGTGATGGCCTCGATGCGGCTGATGCGCGCGGCCATCCCGATGATGCGGGACCAGGGCTGGGGGCGGATCGTGAACATCAGCTCCTCCTCCGGCAAGCGCCCCGGCCAGCGCAACGTGGCCTACTCGGTGGCCAAGGCGGCTCAGCTGTCGCTCTCCCGCGCGTACGCCGATGCCTACGCGAGGGAGGGGGTGCTGATCAACGCGGTCACACCGGGCCCGGTGGCCAGCGAGCTGTGGCTCGCCCCCGGCGGCCTGGTCGATCAGACGGTTCAGGCGCGCGGCGGGACGCGGGACCAGGTCCTGGCCGCCGCGGCGGCCGGGCTGCCCCGGGGGCGGCTGGCCAGCCCAGCGGAGATCGCCGCAGTGATCGTGTTCCTGTGCTCGGAGGCGGCCGCCAACGTGGCCGGGTCCGCATGGTCGGTCGACGGCGGCGCCGTGCCGATCATCATCTAGCGCCCAGCCAGCTGATCGAACCACCCGGCTCCCACTCCCTCGACTGCCACCGGCGCCGCTCGTCATACTGCGCGGCCGTGGCCATCAAGACGGATGCCATCGGCAAGACCTATGCCCCCACCGAGTACGCGGTCGGGCGCGAGAAGATTCGTGAGTTCGCCCACGCCGTCGGCGAGACCGACCGGCTTCACCTCGATCCCGGCGCCGCGCGGGAGGCCGGCTTTGCCGATGTCGTGGCCCCGCCGATGTTCGCCGTCGTCTACTCGGCGCCGGCGATCGCGCCCGCGCTCCTCGATCCTGCGGTCGGGATCGACTTCGCGCACATGGTCCATGGCGGCCAGGAGTTCCGCTGGGGGCCGCTGGTGGTGGCCGGCGATGAGATCCGGACCACCACCTCGGTCAGGGACATCTCGGAACGTGGCGAGATGGGTTTCTACGTGTTCGAGACGAAGTCCGTCAACCAGCGCGGGGAGGCCGTCTGCACGGGAACGTGGACCAACATCGTGAGGGCGGGCTGAGTGGTCCCCGGCCGCTCCCGGGCGGGGGAACGAGCGTGAACGCCGGGGACGAGTTCGAGCTGAGGGTCACTCCCGACCGCTACGTGACCGTTCGCTACGCGGGTGCCTCCGGAGACTTCAATCCGATTCACATCGATGAGGACTTCGCACGCCAGGTCGGGCTGCCCGGACGGATCCTGCACGGACTGTGGACGATGGCTCAGGTCGCCCGGGCCCACACCGAGGCCCTGGGTGGTCCCGACCGTCTGGAAAGCCTGTCGGTCCAGTTCCGCGGCCTCGGACAGCTCGAGCAGGAGATCGTCGTCCGCGGGACCGTGCGGGAGATCGCCGCGGGACGGGCCCGGGTCGAGTCCGAGGCGGTCCAGGGCGGCAAGCGGATCATCCGCAACGGTCAGGCGGAGATTCGCCTGGATTGACCGCCGGCCCTGGGTCGCCGCCCCTGACCGGCGTCCGGACCCGGCGGGCCGAGCCGGACCGCCCGGAAGACGCGGGGTACCGACCTACAATCGAAGGCGTGTTGAGCGAACGCCAGGAACTGGTTCTCCGGCGCCTCGTCGAGGAGTACCTCGAGGGCGGCACGCCCGTGGGCTCGAAGGCCCTCAGCACGACGTTCGAATGGGGCCCGTCGACGATCCGTCACGAGCTGGCCAACCTGGAGGAGCTCGGCCTGCTGGCCCACCCCCACACCTCGGCCGGGCGCGTGCCGACCGAGGCCGGGTACCGCTACTTCGTCGACCGGCTGCTGCCCAGCGAGCCCGCCGGGCCACCACTTTCGCTGAGCCTTGTTCGACGTGAGATCGACGAGGCGATGCGGGTCACCACTGAGACCCTGTCGCAGGTCACCGACCTGCTGGCGATCGTCACCGCGCCCCCGCTCGAAACCTCGACGATCCGCCACATCGAGGTGCTGGCTCTGCAGCCCCAGGTTCTGATGGTGGTCGTGATCACCTCCACCGGTGGGGTGACCAAGCGGCTGTTCACCTTCGCGCGCCCGGTGGACACCGGCCTGGCCGACTGGGCGGCGAGCTACCTGAACGAGCGGCTCGTGGGCCTCGGTCTGGGCGCCCGGATGCTCGGCCAGCGCCTCTGGGACCCGTCGCTGTCGGCCACCGAGCGCGAGTTTCTGGACGCCCTGTCCCCGGTCTTCACCGACCTCGAGGCCACCGCCGAGGGCAACCTGTACGTGGACGGGACGGCGAAGCTGCTGGCCTTTGGCCGGGTGGGCGACGTGTCGGACCTGAACCTGCTCATGGAGATGCTGGAGCGCCGAGTGGCGTTGCTCGAGGTGCTGCGTTCGGCGCTGGTCGTTCCGCGCGACGTCGCCGTGCGGATCGGGACCGAGAACCCCGAGCCCGCCCTGCGGTCGCTGGCCTTGGTGGCGGCCGGCTACGGGCTGCCCCAGCGCAGCTTGGGTACCGTGTCGGTGATCGGGCCGCTGCGGATGGATTACGGCGGAGCGATTCGGGCCGTGCGCGAGGCGGCGGCCCAGCTGTCGAGCTTCGTCGCCGACGTGTACGACACCCGTTGACCCTGGTCCACTGATGAGCGCTTCCCAGATGCCCCGCGACTACTACGAGGTTCTCGGCGTCCCCCGCGACGCCGGGGATGCCGAGATCAAGAAGGCGTTCCGGCGCCTGGCCCGTGAGCTGCATCCCGACGTCAACAGTCATGATCCACAGGCGGAGGAGAAGTTCAAGGAGGCCGCCGAGGCCTACGAGGTGCTGTCCGATACCGAGCGACGGGCCACCTATGACCGCTTCGGTCACGAGGGCCTGCGCAGCGGCGGCTATGCGCCCAACTTCGAGGGCTTCGGATCGGTGGCGGATATCTTCGAGGCGTTCTTCGGAGGCG
Organism: Solirubrobacteraceae bacterium; assembly: GCA_036392135.1. Lineage (GTDB taxonomy): Bacteria > Actinomycetota > Thermoleophilia > Solirubrobacterales > Solirubrobacteraceae > Palsa-465. The sequence goes on along the minus strand of DASVYO010000057.1, from coordinate 24,442 downwards.
GTGCCTTTGGCGGCGCCTTCGGCGGCGGCCAGCCCGGGGGCCCGGCCGTCGGAGGGGATGTTGCCGTGGGCGCCGAGATCAGGCTGGCCGAGGCGGCCATGGGAGTTCAGACCCAGGTCAGCTTCGACGCCGTCGCGCGCTGCGAGCACTGTCACGGTAACGGCGCTGAGCCGGGTACCCCGATCGAGACCTGCCCCCGGTGCCAGGGCACCGGGCAGCTGCGGGCCGTGACCCGGACCCCGTTCGGGCAGATGGTCAGGGCCACGGCCTGTGACGTCTGCGGCGGTGACGGCCGCGTGCCCAAGAAGCCTTGTCACGTCTGCCATGGACGCGGCCGCAAGGCCGAGCGCGTCACCCTGTCAGTCGACATCCCGGCCGGAATCGAGGACGGTCAGCGGATCCGGATCAGCGGGCGCGGACACGCTGGTGAGCACGGCGGCCCGGCCGGTGACCTGTACGTACAGGTGCGGGTCAGGGAGGATCCGCGCTTCGTCCGTCACCAGGACGACCTGGTCACCGTGGTCGACGTCTCCGCCCCGCTGGCCGCACTCGGTACCAAGATCGCGGTGCCCACGATCGACGGTTCCACCGAGCTCGAGATTCCGGCCGGCACGCAACCCAATGAGACGTTCGTCGTCCGCGGCCAGGGCATGCCGGCGCTGCGCGGCCGCCGCCACGGAGATCTGCAGGTGGTGGTCAACGTCGTCGTGCCGAGGCGGCTGAAGCGCGACCAGCGCGAGCTGCTCGAGCGCCTCTCGGAGAGCCTGACCGAGGAGAACCTCCGCACCGAAGAGGGCGTGTTCGGCAAGCTCCGGCGCGCCTTCGGCGGGTAGGGCCGGGTGCTGCGCCTGGCCGTCCGGGTCCGGCGCGAGGACTCGGAGCTGGTTCTGGCCGAGCTGCTCGACCTGGCCCCGAGCGGGGTCGAGGAGTCCGAGCCCGAGCCCGGCGTGATCGAATACGCCGTCTACGGGCCGCCCGGTGAACTGCCCGCGCTGCCCGAGCTGACGGCGATCGCCGGGGAGGCGCTGGTCGCCGTTCGGACCGAGCAGATCGCCGACGACTGGCCCGAGCGCTGGCGGACATTTCACCGCCCGCTTGTGCTCCCGGGCCGGCTCACCGTGCGTCCGCCCTGGGAGGCGGCCGGACAGACCCCGCTTGACGTCGTCGTCGATCCCGGGCAGGCGTTCGGGACCGGCGCCCACGCCACCACCCGGCTGTGTCTGGAGATGTTGCTCGACGGGCCCGAGCCCGCGGGCCCCCTGGTCGATCTAGGCTGTGGCTCAGGCGTGCTGGCGATCGTGGCCGCCAAGCTCGGCTGGGCGCCTGTGATAGCCCTCGACTACGACGCGGCGGCGGTTCGGGCGACGGTCGAGAATGCCGACATCAACCGGGTCGCCCTGGATGTGCGCTCGTTCGACCTGCGTGACTCGCAGGTGCCCGACTGCCGGCTGGCCGTGGCCAATGTGCTCGCCGCGCCCCTCCGGGCGTGGGCGGCCAACCAGGAGCGCTTTGCCCCCGAGCTGATCCTGAGCGGAGTGCTCACCGCGGAGGCCGACTCGGTGGCAGCCGCGTTCGCGACCCGGGGTGCGGTCGAGGTCGAGCGCCGGGACCGCAGCGAATGGACCGCGCTGCGCATGCGGTTCCCGTCTGGCTAAGCGCGCCCCGCCGAATCTTGTCCACGCGGCCGATGCCCGCGGGACCTCGGTGGCCGATCCTCTCTGGCGTTGCTTGTGATCCCAGATCCAACGCTCCAAGGAGGTGAACAGTTGCCCAACCCACTCGCGATCGGCATGACTCTCGGTGGCCTGCTCCTCGATCTCGTCGCGCCGCGGCCCAAGCCTCGGGCTGGACTTGCGCAGGAGCCCTCTCTCCTCTCTGAGCGTTCCGTCCCGAGGACACTGCGGACGGCGGAGCCGATCGGGGCGTACGACAGTCGCCCGATCGCGAAAAGGGCCGGCAGCTTGTAGGTACTGGCCGTGTACGGGGTCGCGCGCTCCCTTCTCCGGCGCGTGACCCCGTCGCGGCCGGTTGGCGCCGACCCTGGTCAGGGGTGCCCCGGTGCGCGGCGCCCGCCGGCCGCCGGATGGATTCCGGGGGCGCGGGGGCTATCCTTAGTCGCCAGTGACGCTTGCCGAACAGGTCAGGGCCGACATGACGAAGGCCATGAAATCAGGTGAGAAAGAGCGCGTCACTGCGCTGCGCCTGGTTCTCTCAGAGCTGCAGAAGGCAGCCAAGGAAGGCGCCGATGACGAGCTGGCCGTGCTGCGCCGCGAGCGCAAACGCCGAACGGAGGCGGCCACCCAGTTCCGGGACGCCGGCCGCGAGGAGCTGGCCGCGCATGAGGAGCGGGAGGCCGAGCTGATCACCGGCTACCTGCCGGCCGAGCTCAGTGACGAGGAGCTCGACGTCGTGGTCGCGGCGGCGGTGAGCGAGACCGGCGCCCGTGAGCCCAAGGACATGGGTCAGGTGATGAAGCTCGTCATGGCCCGCACCGGTGGCCGGGCGGACGGAGCGCGGGCCTCCGCGCGGGTTCGCGCGGCTCTGTCAACGGCCGGGACGGCCGGGTAGCCGTTTGCGCCAGGCGATCGAGCTCGACAACGCCGTGGCCGCCGAACTGGCCGGCAGCGGCGACGTCATCCTCCGCACGCTCGAGGGCCACCTGGAGTGCGACGTGTATCTGCGCGGCAACATGCTCACCCTGGAGGGTGAGGAGCGTTCGGTCGAGGCCGCCCGGGCCGTCGTCCGTGAGCTCTCGGATCTGATCGAGCAGGGTCATGAGATCGCACCGGGGACGATCGAGGCGGTGAGCCGTGCCCTGGACCAGCACGAGTCACCCTCACGGATCCTCGACGACGTGGTCTGGCGCCACCGCGCCACCAAGGTCGCGCCCAAGACGGTCAACCAGAAGCGCTACGTGGACTCGATTCGCAACAACACGGTGACGTTCGGGATCGGACCGGCGGGCACCGGCAAGACCTTCCTGGCCGTCGCCCTGGCCGCCGCGGCGCTCAGCCGCCGGGAGATCAACCGGATCATTCTCACCCGCCCCGCGGTGGAGGCCGGCGAACGGCTCGGCTTCCTCCCCGGTGACCTGATGGCCAAGGTCGACCCGTACCTGCGGCCGCTGTTCGACGCCCTGCATGACATGCTCGACCCGGAGCGGGTCAGCCAGCATCTGGAGCGAGGGGTCATCGAGGTCGCGCCGCTGGCGTTCATGCGCGGCCGGACCCTGAACGACAGCTTCATCATCCTCGACGAAGCGCAGAACACCAGCCCCGAGCAGATGAAGATGTTCCTGACCCGGCTGGGCTTCAACTCGAAGATGGTCGTCACCGGAGACGTGACCCAGATCGACCTGCCGCGGGAGCAGGACTCCGGGCTGGTCGTGGTCTCCGAGATCCTCGAGAACGTCGAGGGCATCGACTTCGTGCGCTTCGGTGAGGAGGACGTCGTCAGGCACAAGCTCGTCCGGCGGATCGTGGCCGCCTACAACGATCACGCGCAGCGCCTGACCCCCGAATTGCGCGCCCGCAAGCGCGCCTAGAGCCTGGCCATGCTCGACGTCGAGGTGATCGGCATCGAGGCCGTCGTCGACGAGGGTCCGACGGCCGTCGAACTCGAGGAGCTGTGCGCGCTCGCTCTGTCCTCAGCCGGGATCGACGAGGGTCATGTGGCGATCGAGTTCGTCGATGAGGACCGCAGCCGCGAGCTCAACCGCACCCACCGCCAGATCGACAGTCCCACCGACGTGCTGTCGTTCGGGGTCGACCAGGATGGCGAGTCGGCGGGGCCCCGCGAGCTGGGCGACATCGTCATCTGTCCGCCCCGGACCGAGGATCTGCGCGAGGCCGTCGTCCACGGCGCTCTGCACCTGAGCGGCATGGACCACGAAACCGATGAGGGGGAGATGCTGGCCCTCCAGGCCGAGCTGATGCGGTGGGTCAACTGAACATGGGGCTGGATTTGGGGTGCCCATCGTGAAGGCTCTCCAGCCAGAGCCGGTGTCGACCCGCTCGGGCTTCGTCGCCCTGGCCGGTCGCCCCAACGTCGGCAAGTCGACCCTGGCCAACGCGATCATCGGCGCCAAGGTGGCGATCGTCTCCGACAAGCCGCAGACCACCCGGCGCGCGATCCGGGGCGTGGCGACGGGTCCCGACTGGCAGCTGATCCTCGTCGATCTCCCCGGCGTTCAGCGCCCGCGGGACGCGCTGACGGAGCGGATGCAGCAACGCGTGGAGCGCGAGCTCTCCGATGCCGACGCCTGCCTGCTGGTCGTCAACTGCGAGCAGGGCATCGGACCAGGGGACCGCTTCCTGGCTGAGCTGCTGCGGCGCGGGGTGGGGGAGAGCTCGATCCCGGTCACGATCGCGGCCAACAAGACCGACCGGGCCTCACCGGCCCGGATCGCGGCCACGCTGCAGGCCGCCGCCGAGCTCGAGCTGGCCGACGAGATCTACGCCGTGTCCGCGCGGACCGGGGCCGGCATCCCGGCGCTGACCGACCATCTCGTCGGACGGCTGCCGCCCGGCCCGCTGTACTTCTCAGCCGGTCAGCGCTCGGACCAGGAGCCGATGGTCCTGCTGGCCGAGCTGGTTCGCGAGCAGGTCCTGGCCCGGACCCGCGCGGAGGTCCCGCACGCCGTCGAGGTCGAGGTCCAGGACATCCGCCACCCGCGCCCCGATCTCGTGCTGATCGAGGCCGTGGTGCTCAGCGAGACCGAGTCCCAGAAGGGCATCTTGATCGGGGCTCAGGGCCGGATGATCAAGGCCATCGGCACCGCTGCCCGGCGGACGATCGAGCGGGAGCTGGGCACGAAGGTCCATCTCGAGCTGTCGGTCCGTGTCCGGCGTCACTGGCGGGCGGATGAACGTCTGTTGGACCGGCTTGGCATCGAATAGCGCTTCTGGTACGCATTCCCCTCATGCGAGCCTCAGCCCAAGCGTCATGAGCAGGCGCCAAGCGGTGGCGACGATGATCGCGGGCGTGATGATCGTCCTGGGTCTGTTGGCCGTGTTCGCGCTCGAGCTGTCCAACACGCAGGCCCGGTCCAAGGCCGACGTCGAGGGCCGGGTTCACGAGCGCTCGCTGCTGGCCGCCGCCCTGATCGACAGCCTGTTCAGCACCTCGGCCGAGAGCTCGGCCGCCAACTACGCCCGGCCGCTGGCGGCGCCGCACGTGTCCCCGGCGGTTATGCAACAGCTGGCCGGCGGCAACCGCTACGCCGTGGTGCTCACGCCGAGCCGCCGCGTGATCGCCGCCTCAGCCGGGTTCACCGCCCAGGCGCGGCGGGATCTGACCAACTCGGCCGCGCTGCGGCTGCTGGCCGCCGGAGGACCGTGGGCGCTCGGCAACGTGCTGCCCTATGGCCGGGACGGCGTGATCAATTACGGCCTGTCCATCCCGTACAGGTCCGGGAAACGCTACCTGCTGACCGGGCTGGCCCCCGACCTGATCGGACGCTTCCTGCTCGGCGAGCTGCGCCAGCTACCGGGAGTGAGGGGAGCGCACAGCTACATCCTCGACGCTCTCGGCCGCATCATCGCCTCCACCAATCCCGCCCGGCCGACCGGCTACCAGTTCCACACCGCCAACCAGCTGATGGTGCTCCACCACGCCCACGGAGAGGTGGCCGGTCACTACTACGACCACGTCCCGCTGCCCCACACGAGCTGGAGCATCCTCCTGACCGCGCCCGATGGGCCGCTGTTCGCGAGCGTCTCCGGCCTGCGCAAGTGGCTTCCGTGGTTGATCTTCGGCGCCTTCGCGCTCGCCGGCGTCCTCGCGATCCTGCTCGCCCTGCGCACGCTCGGGGCCACCGAGGCGGTCCGGGAGGCCAGGGATGAGCTGGAGGGGGCCAACAGCCAGCTGGCCGAGTCGCTGGCCGCTCTGGAGGCCAGCAACGTCGAGCTCGAACGGCGGGCCCAGGAGCTGGCTCGCTCCAACGCCGAGCTGGATCAGTTCGCCTCGATCGCCTCCCACGATCTGCAGGAGCCGCTGCGCAAGATCCGGACCTTCACCGAGCGCGTGACGGCGACCGATGGGGCGGCCCTCAGCGAGCGCGGACAGGACTACCTGCGGCGGGCGGGAGCCTCCGCCGAGCGCATGCAGCGACTGATCCAGGACCTGCTCAAGTTCTCGCGGGTCAGCACCCAGGGCCGGCCGTTCGAGCCCGTGGACCTCGGACGGGTCACGCGCGAGGTGCTGGAGGACCTCGACGAGCAGGTCAACGCCGCGCAGGCCACCGTCCGGGTCGGGCCGCTGCCCACGATCTCGGCCGACGCGCCCCAGATGCGCCAGCTCATGCAGAACCTCATCTCCAACGGCCTCAAGTTCCGCCGTGAGGACATCCGGCCCGAGGTCGATATCAGCGCGACCACCGAGGAGGGCTGGATCAACCTGATCGTGCGCGACAACGGGATCGGCTTCGAGCCCCAGTATGCCGACCGGATCTTCCGCGTGTTCGAGCGTCTGCACGGCCGCGGTGCCTACCCGGGAACCGGGATCGGCCTCGCCCTGTGCCTTAAGATCGCCCAGCGACATGGCGGGACCGTCGTCGCGCGCAGCGCGCCCGGCGAGGGTGCCACCTTCACGGTGGTCATGCAGTCTCACCGCACGGAAGCCGTCACCGACACCTCGCCCGACCTGCCGCCCGATCCGAACGACTCAGCCCAGGAGCCCTATGTCGCCGCTTGAGCCGACCTCGCGCCCGCTCACCATCCTGCTCGCCGATGACGATGAGGAGGACCGGGAGCTGGCCCGGGACGCCCTCCAGAACTCGCGCCTGGCCAACGAGATGAAGTTCGTGGTCGACGGTCAGGACCTGCTGGATTACCTCCGCCGTGAGGGCCGCTGGGCCGCCCCGGACCTCGATGCGCCCCGGCCCGGCATCATCCTGCTGGACCTGAACATGCCCAAGAAGGACGGCCGCGAGGCCCTGGCCGAGATCAAGGCGGACGAGTCGCTGCGGCGAATCCCGGTGGTGGTGCTGACCACCTCCAAGGACGAGACGGATGTGCTCTCCACCTATGACCTCGGCGTGAGCTCGTTCATAACCAAGCCGGTGACCTTCAGCGCCCTCGTCGAGGTGATGCGGACCTGGAAGGAGTACTGGTTCGAGATCGTCGAGCTGCCCAACGGCGATGTGCCGGGTCACTCGCCCCGCTGACGTCCCGGCCTAGAATCCCCTTCCGTGGACGCTGAGGTCCGATTCGACGAGCGCGGGCTCGTGCCCTGCATCGTGCAGGACTGGCGGACCGGGGAGATCCTGACGCTGGCCTACATGAACGCGGACGCCCTGCGGCTCACGCGGGAGACCGGCGAGACCCACTTCTTCAGCCGCTCCCGGCAGGAGCTCTGGCACAAGGGAGCCACCTCGGGCAACACCCAGGCGGTGCGGGCGATCCGCTACGACTGCGACGGCGACGCCGTGATCGCGCTCGTCGAGCCCGCCGGTCCGGCCTGCCACACGGGCGAGCGCACCTGCTTTCACCGCGGTGAGCTCGATCCGACGGCACCCTTCTCGGTGCTGCCCGAGCTCGAGCGCACGATTGCCGAGCGGGCGTCCTCGCGGGCCGAGGGGTCCTACACGGCCGCGCTCCTGGCCCGGCCCGGCGCGGCCGGGGAGAAGGTCCGGGAGGAAGCCGAGGAGGTGGCCCGGGCGGCGCGTGCGGAATCCGATCAGCGCGTCGCCGAGGAGGCCGCCGACGTCCTCTATCACCTGGCCGTGCTGCTCCGTGAGCGTGATCTGACGCTCGCCGACGCCGAGCGGGTGCTCGATGGCCGTCGCGGGCGCTGAAGCACAGGTGGCGGCCGGCCGGGGCCCCTCGCCGTCGCTGGCCGAGGCCCGCGAGCTGGCCCGTACCCACAACCTGATTCCGCTGGCCGAGACCTTCATCGACGACACCCAGACGCCGGTGTCGGCCTTCCTCAAGCTGCGCCACGCCAACCCGGGGGACCCCGGATTCCTGCTCGAATCAGCCGATCAGGGGCGCGTCGGGCGCTATTCGTTCATCGGCTACCGGCCGCGGAAGGTGCTCCGCTGGTCCCTCGGAGAGCCCGGTGACCCCTACGCGCTGGCCGCCGCCGAGCTCAGCCGCTACCGGGCCGCCGGGCTGTCGGCCGCGGGGCTGTCGGCCGCCGGGCGCCCCGGCGCCGTGTCACCGCCGTTTCTCGGGGGCGCCGTGGGGATGTTCGCCTACGACCTCGTCCGTACGGTCGAGCCACTCGGCGAGCCGAACCCCGACCCCGTGGGGCTGCCGGACCTGGCGCTGATGTTCACCGACGGACTGGTCGTGTTCGACCATCTCCTGCACACGGTCACCGTGATCGCCAACGTCTACGCCGCGGAGGAGCTCGAGGCCTCCTACCGGCGGGCCCGCGAGACGATCGCCGAGGTGCGCTGGCTGCTCGCCGGCCCGGTTCCGCGCCCGGCCCGCCCGCCCGCTCCGGATCGGAGCGCCCCCCGCTTCGAGGCCAACATGAGCCGCGAGCAATTCGAGGGCATGGTCAGCCGGATCATCGAGTACATCTACGCCGGCGATGCCTTCCAGGTCGTCCCGTCTCAGCGCTGGTCGGCCGCCGTCCCCGTCGAGGCGTTCTCGATCTACCGAGGGCTGCGCGCGGTCAATCCCAGTCCCTACATGTACTTCCTGGATTTCGGTGACTTCGAGATCGCCGGGGCCAGCCCGGAGCCGCTGATCACCGTGGCCGGCCGGCGCGTCAGCACGCGTCCGATCGCGGGCACGCGGCCCCGCGGAGCCAGTCCCGAAGAGGACGCGGCGATGGCCGAGGAGCTGCTGGCCGATGAGAAGGAGCGCGCGGAGCACGTGATGCTGGTCGATCTCGGCCGCAACGATCTCGGCCGCGTGTGCGAGTACGGCAGCGTTGAGGTCGAGAGCTTCATGGCGGTGGAGAACTACAGCCACGTGATGCACATCGTCTCCAGCGTGGTCGGCCGCCTCCGCGACGGGGTCGGAGCGCTCGACGCGCTGCGCTCGGTGCTGCCGGCCGGGACCCTGTCCGGCGCGCCCAAGGTCAGGGCCATGCAGATCATCGACGAGCTCGAGCCGGTCAAGCGCGGCGGCTACGGCGGAGCGATCGGCTACGCCAGCTACACCGGCGAGCTCGACACCTGTATTCACATCCGCACCGTGGTCGTCAAGGACGGCGTGGCTCACATCCAGGCCGGCGGCGGCACGGTCGCCGACGCCAAGCCACCCTACGAGTTCGCTGAGTCCGAGGCCAAGGCCCGGGCCGTGCGGCAGGCCATCGAGCTGGCCGTCGGCCAGCCCGACTGGGCCTAGCCATAGCTACCGTTCGCCGTCGATCATGCGGGTGCTGGTCCTGGACAACTACGACAGCTTCACCTACAACCTCGTCCAGTACGTGGGGATGAGCACCCGTCCGGCCCCCGATGTGGAGGTGGTCCGCAACGACCGGGCGACCGTGCCTGAGCTGCTGATCCGCGGCTATGACCGGGTGATCATCTCCCCGGGGCCGTGCACGCCGGACGAGGCCGGGATCACGCTGGAGGCGGTGCGCCGCTTTCCCGAGGCGGGGATCCCGACGCTCGGCGTGTGCCTCGGGCACCAGGCGCTGGTGCAGGCCTGGGGCGGACAGGTGGTGCGAAACCATCCCGTGCACGGCAAGACGACCACGATCGACCACGACGGGCGCACGATCTTCCGCGGTCTGCGGGCGCCGTTGGTCGTCGGGCGCTACCACTCCCTGATCGCCGCCCCCGACCTGCCTCCCGCGCTCGAGCGGAGCGCCCGGGCGGGAGACGTGGTGATGGCCGTGCGCCATCGCCGGCTGCCGGCCGAGGGCGTCCAGTTTCACCCCGAGTCGGTGCTCACCGAGCAGGGCCGCGAACTGCTCTCCAACTTCCTCCAGCGGACGCCATGAGCTCGCCCGACGGGCTGCTGACGGCGGCCATCGACGCTCTGGCCAGCGGCCAGGATCTTGAACAGGGGCAGACCGCGGCGGTGCTGGCCGAGATCATGCGCGGCAACGCCTCGGAGGTCCAGATCGCCGCGTTCCTGATCGCCCTGCGGACCAAGGGGGAGACGGTCTCCGAGCTGGCCGGGCTGGCCCAGGCGATGCGCGCCCTGGCCGCCCCGGTGCACGTGGCCCGCGGGGACCTGCTCGACACCGCCGGGACGGGCGGCGGGCGGCGGACCTTCAACGTCTCCACCACGGCGGCTCTGATCGCCGCCGGGGCCGGATGTCCGGTGGCCAAGCACGGCAACCGCTCGGCCACCGGCCTGTCGGGCTCGGCCGACCTGCTCGAGGCCCTCGGAGCGCGCATCGACCTCGAGCCGTCCGCGGTGGCAAGGTGCATCGAGGAGGTGGGCTTCGGGTTCATGTTTGCCCCCGCCCACCACCAGGCCACCCGCTTCGTCGTGCCCGTGCGGCGTCAGCTCGCGGTTCGCACGATCTTCAACTTCCTCGGGCCGCTGACCAACCCGGCCGGGGCCGAGCGCCAGCTGATCGGGGTCTCCGACCCGGCCTACCTCGAGACGATGGCCGGCGCGCTGGCCCGGCTGGGCACCCGCCACGCTCTGCTCGTCTCCTCAGCGGACGGGCTTGACGAGCTCAGCATCTCGGCGCCCACCCGGGTCCTCGAGGTCCGCGGCGAGGAGATCACCGGCTACACGGTGAGCCCGGTGCAGTTCGGCCTTGAGCCGGCTCCCGCCGCGGCCATTCCTGGTGGCGATCCGGCCGCCAATGCCGAGACCACGCGCCGGATCCTGGCCGGCGAGAGCGGTCCGGCGCGAGACCTGGCGGTCCTCAACGCGGGCGCGGCGATCTACGCCGGCGGCGGAGCCGGTTCGCTGGCTCTCGGCGTCGCAGCGGGCGCCGCGGCGATCGACTCCGGAGCGGCCACGGCCACGCTGGAGCGGTTCGTGGCCGCCACCCACGAGCTGGCACCGAAGCCGAACCCGTGAACGCTCTGGACCCGATCCTGGACCGGACGCGGGCCGCAGTCGCCGCGCGCCGTGCGGCGATGCCGATGACGGACATGGAGGCCGCGGCCCGGGAGCGCAGCGCCCGTGATCCGGTGCGGCCGTTCGCCCCGGCGCTGGCCGGCGAGTCACTGGCCATCATCGCCGAGCACAAGCGCCGCTCCCCCTCGGCCGGGGTGATCCGGGATGACCTGGAGCTCGAGGCGGTCGTCAGCGCCTACGAGCGCGGTGGTGCCAGCGCCCTGTCCATCCTCACCGAGGGCGACAGCTTCGCCGGTCGCCTGGAGGATCTCGAGCGGGCGCGCCGCGCGAGCGGGCTGCCGATCCTGCGCAAGGACTTCATGATCGACGCTTACCAGATTCCCGAGGCTCGGGCGGCCGGCGCCGACGTGATCCTGCTGATCGTGGCCGCGCTCAGCCGCGGGCCGCTCCAGGACCTGCACGCGCGAGCGCGGGCCGAGGGGCTGGCGGTGCTGGTCGAGGTTCACAACGGCGACGAGCTCGAGACGGCGCTCGGCCTCGAGCCTGAGGTGATCGGTCTCAACAACCGCGATCTGACCACGCTCGAGGTCGATATCCAGCGGACGCTCGAACTCGCCCCGCGGGTCCCGGACGGGATCCTCGTGGTGGCCGAGTCCGGGTTTCGCACCCGCGCGGAGCTCGAGCGCGTGGCGGCGGTCGGCGTCGACGCGGTGCTGGTCGGCGAGAGCCTGATGCGCGCGAGCGACATCGAGCGCGCCTGCCGGGAGCTGGCCGGCGTCCCGCGTGCGCCGGGTGTCCGATAGCGGGTGGGCTCCGGCGGTTCGTACGATGTGGGAGGTGGAGATGATCGCCCCCCGGTTCAAGATCTGCGGCCTCACGCGGCCCGAGGACGCCGAGCACGCCGTCGAGCTCGGGGCCTGGGCGCTGGGCATGGTCCTGTGGCCCCGCTCTCCGCGCCATTGCCGCCCCGGCGTCGCGGCGGAGATCGGCGCCCGGTTCCGCCGCCGGGCGGAGATCGTGGGCGTGTTCGTCAACCCGGCTCTGGAGGCCGTCACGCGCGCCGCCGAGGATCTCAACCTGTCGATGATCCAGCTCCACGGCGACGAGGGACCGGTGTTCTGCCGCGAGGCGGCCCGCCGCACCGGCTGCCGGGTGATCAAGGCAGCCCGGGTCCGCAGCGGCGCCGACATCCAGGCCCTGGCCCCGTTTCACACCGATTTCCACCTGCTCGATTCCTACCTCGCCGGCGTCCCGGGAGGGACCGGCGAGACGTTCGCCTGGGAGCTGGCCCGTGGCCACCGCGGCGCCCCGGTGATCCTCTCCGGCGGCCTGGAGGCCGCCAACGTCGGCCAGGCGATCGCCGCCGTGCGCCCGTACGCGGTCGATGTCGCCAGCGGCGTCGAGTCAGCGCCTGGCATCAAGGACCCGGCCAAGCTCGAGGCGTTCGCGGCGGCGGTTGGGGCCAGTGCCGCAGTGGGCGTGCAGTGAGCGCCGTCGAGCACCGATTCGGCCCCTACGGCGGCCAGTATGTGCCGGAGACGCTGATGCCGGCCCTGGCCGAGCTCGAGCACGCCTGGCTGCGCGCGAGGGAGGATGAGGAGTTCCAGGCCGAGTTGCGCCAACTCCTGCGCGACTACGTGGGCCGGCCCTCGCCCCTGTACCGGGCGCGGCGGCTCAGCGCTCAGGCCGGGCGCGACATCTACCTCAAGCGCGAGGATCTGAACCACACCGGCGCCCACAAGATCAACAACGCGCTCGGGCAGGCCCTGCTCGCCCAGCGGATGGGCAAGCGCCGCATCATTGCCGAGACCGGCGCCGGCCAGCACGGCGTGGCCACGGCCACTGCGTGCGCGCTGCTCGACCTCGAATGCATCGTCTACATGGGCACTGAGGACATGCGCCGCCAGAAGCCGAACGTGGAGCGCATGGGCCTGCTCGGGGCGCGGGTCGAGCCCGTCGAGGCCGGGGCCCGGACACTCAAGGAGGCCGTTTCGGCGGCGATCCGGGATTGGGTCACGAACGTGGAGACGACCCACTACATCATCGGCTCGTGTGTCGGTCCGGCGCCCTATCCGGCCCTGGTTCGCGACCTGCAGCGGGTGATCGGCGACGAGTCCCGGGTGCAGATGCTCGAGCAGGCCGGCCGGCTCCCGGCCCGGGTTATCGCCTGTGTGGGGGGCGGGTCGAACTCGATCGGCATGTTCATCCCGTTCGTGGGCGATGACGAGGTGGAGCTGATCGGGGTCGAGGCGGCCGGCGAGGGCATTGAGACGGGGCGCCACGGCGCGCCCCTGACCGCCGGGGGGCGTCCCGGGGTGCTGCACGGGGCGTTCTCCGCGCTCATGCAGGACGAAGACGGCCAGATCCTGGAGGCGCACTCGATCTCGGCCGGGCTCGACTATCCGGGCAGCGGGCCCGAGCATGCTTGGTTGCGGGATCAGGGGCGGGCCCGGTACCTGGCCGTGGACGACCGTCAGGCGCTGGCCGCCTTCGCCCAGACCGCCCGACTCGAGGGGATCATCCCGGCGCTCGAGAGCTCGCACGCGATCGCGTGGGCGCTCCAGAACCCCGGCTCCGGCCCAGACCTGATCTGCCTGTCGGGCCGGGGTGACAAGGACCTCGCCGAGGCGCTGGCCAAGCTCGAGCCGTGAGCCCCGCCGCGACCAGCGGAGTCGAGCGGATCGCCGAGGCCTTCGCCCGGGCGCGGGCCAACGGCCGGCGTGCGGCCCTGATGCCCTACCTGATGGGGGGCTATCCCGACCTCGCCACCTCGCGGGAGATCGGCCTGGCCTACGCGCGCTCGGGCGCCGATCTGGTCGAGCTCGGGGTTCCCTTCTCAGACCCCCTGGCCGATGGCCCGGTGATCCACGCCGCCGCCACCGCCGCCCTGTCCGCCGGCGCCACGCTGCCCGCGGTGCTCGAGATCGGGCGGGCGATCGCTGCCGAGGTTCCGGTGGTGCTGATGTGCTACTTCAACGTGATCCTGGCCCGCGGCGTCGAGCGCTGCCTGGACGAGGTGGCGGGGATCGGCGCCAGCGGCGTGATCGTCCCCGATCTCCCCCTGGAGGAGTCAGACCGGACGCGGGCGGCGTGCACGGAGGCCGGCCTGGCCCTGATCCCGCTGGTGGCTCCGACCACGCCCGAGGGGCGCCTGGCCCGCATCGGTGCCGCCGCCCAGGGCTTTCTCTACACGGTGGCGCTGACCGGCACGACCGGGGAGCGGCCGGGCGGCAGCCACGCCGGCGGCGGGCTTGAGGCGATCGTGGCCCGGGCCGCCGCCCACAGCGACGTGCCGATCGCCGTCGGCTTCGGGATCGGCACGCCGGCGCAGGCCGCCGCGGCGGCGGCGGCGGGGGCCGACGGCGTGATCGTGGGTAGCCGCCTGGTCCGCGCGGCCGGCGCGGCCGAGCACCCGGTGGATGAGGTGAGCGAGCTCGTGGCCCAGTTCGCCGCCGCACTCAGCGACGGCCATCGGCCGGAGCACGACGCTCCCGCCGCGCTCGACGACGTCCGGGCGCCCGGGCGGGACGCTCCCGCCGCCTAGGCCGTAAGATCTTCCGGCCATGGGCGTCATCCTCACCGCCACCGCGGGTCTCTGCATCTGGATCGTCATCTGGGCGCTCAATGTGAGCGGCCTGGACGCCATCATGATCACGATCGTGATGGTGCTGATCGCCGTCGGCGTCCGGACCGTGCTGCCGTTCCTGCCCGGCCGGCGGAACTGATCCCGGCTCAGATGTTGGGCTGGGTGCCGGCTAAGGGCCGCGTGGCCGGGGCGTGCGTCGCCGCCGCGGCGCTGCTGGCCGGCTGCGGCGCCGGAGGCCAGGGCGGCAGCTCGGTCGTCACGGTCACCGGCCGCACGCTGTCGGTGTACGCCAGCCAGCCACCGGGGGCGCCCACGCCCCAGGTCACCGACATCCTTGAGGCCGAGCAGCTGGCGCTCCAGCAGGCCCAGGGCAAGGCGGGGCGCTTCACCGTACGCCTGATCCCCGTCCACAAGCACGAGCTGTCGGCCAACGCCCGCGCGGCGGTCGAGGATCCGAGCACGATCGCCTACCTTGGCGAGCTGGTTCCCGGCACCTCGCAGATCTCGACCGAGATCCTCAACCAACAGGGGGTGCTGGAGATCAGCCCGGCCGACACGGCGGCCTATCTGACCCAGGCCATCGCCGGCGTGTCGAACTCGCTGAACACGTTCTATCCCGGCCACTCGACCTACAAGCAGACCTTCGCGCGCACGGTTCCGAGCACCCGCCAGGAGGCCAAGGCGCTGGTCGCGGCGATGCAGTCCGCACATGTCTCCAGCGTCGCCGTGAGCGGCGAGAACACCTACTACGGCCGGACGCTGGCCGCTGAGGTCAGTCAGGCCGCCCGCGCCGCCGGGCTCAGCGTGGCCGGCTCCGCCGCGCAGGCCCGGGCGTACTTCTACGCCGCCAGCAGCTCGAGTCCGAGCGCCCGCAAGGCCGCCATCCAGGCGTTTGACCGGGCGGCGGCCGCCGGTTCGTCGGTGAAGCTGTTCGCCCCCTCGGGGCTGTATGACCCGTCTTTCGTCGCTGGTCTCAGCAGCGACGCCCAGAGCCGCCTGTTCGTGTCCGTCCCCGGGATCCTGGCCTCCCAGCTGTCGGCCACCGGCAGGACCTTCGTACGTGACTTCACGGCGCGCTTCGGGCACGCCCCGGCCCCTCAGGCGATCTTCGGCTACGAGGCGATGGCGGCCCTGCTGGCCGAGCTTGGCCAGGCCAAGGCGGCGGCCAACCAGCGGGCCACCGTGGTCGCCGGCTTTCGCTCGCTGCAGCGCACCGACTCCGTGCTCGGCGCCTACTCGCTCTCCGGCGGCGACCCCAGCATCGCGCCGCTTCTGCTGGCGCACGTGCGCGCTGGAGCGCTGGTGCCATTCCGGTCGCTGGCCGGCGCCGGCTGAGCCCCGCCGAGATTTATTTTTGGTTACAAGACCCGTCTGAGCAGGAGAAACGACCGCGTCTGGGTTGCTGCGGTCCGCGGCCGCGGCTAGTCTGCCCCGCACCGGGCCTCCGAGAGCCCGGATCGACCTAGAGGAGGCGGCTTATGAGGATTCTCGGCAAGGCATTGAGGGGCGGCCTGATATTGGGCGGCATTCTCGCGCTGAGCGCATGTGGAAGTAGCAGCAGTAGCAGCAGTAGCAGCAAGTCGGGCGGCGGGACGTCGGGTGGCGGTGGCGCCAAGACCATCGACATCTATTCGAGCCTGCCCCTCCAGGGCGCAGTGACGGCCCAAACCAATCCGCTGGTCAACGGCATCAAGCTCGCGCTCTCCCAGGCGGGCGGGAAGGCCGGTTCGTTCACGGTCAACTACCAGTCGCTGGACGACTCGACCGCGACCTCGGCCGCGACCACGTGCGACGTCGGTCAGTCGCAGGCCAACGCCCGCAAGGCCGCGACCGATCCGAAGGCGGTGTACTACATCGGCGAGTTCAACTCGGGCTGCAGCAAGGTCACCATCCCGATCCTCAACCAGGCTGGTCTTCCGCAGGTCAGCCCGGCCAACACCTATGTCGGTCTGACCACCAACGATCCGGGAAGCGCTCCCGGCGAGCCTCAGAAGTACTACCCGACCGGCAAGCGGACGTATCTGCGCCTCGTTCCGCGTGACACGATTCAGGGCGAGGCCGGCCTGTTGGCGATGCAACAGGCCGGTTGCAAGCGGGTTGCCGTCGCCAACGACAAGACGGCCTACGGCGCTGGTCTGGCGACCCAGATCGTGCTCCACCACGCCAAGTACGGGCTGACGGTGACCGGCAACACGGCCCTTGACCCGACCGCGCCGAACTTCCGGGCGTACGCGTCGACGCTCAAATCGCAAGGCGTCGACTGCGTGTACACGGGGTTCAACCCGACGGGTGAGGTCGAGTTGATCAAGGACATCGAGGCGGCGAATCCCAACACCAAGATCTTTGGCGGCGACGGGATCTGCTCCTCAGCGATCTCGAATCCCAAGGACCATGGAATTCCCGCCTCGCTCGATCCGCTGTTCCACTGCACGGTGGCGACACTGGACCTGCTCGCCTACCCCGGAGGGCGGAGCTTCCTGGCCGCCTACAAGGCCAAGTACGGAGTGTCCAACCCGGATCCGTATGCGATCTACGGGTACGAGGCCATGAAGCTCGGACTGGACACGATCGCGAGCCTCGGCTCGCAGGGCAACAGCAAGTCGGCTGTGCTCTCGGCGCTGTTCGCGATCAAGGCGCGCCATTCGGTGCTCGGGACCTACGGTTTCGACGCCAACGGTGACACCACACTGAAGTCCTACGGGCTGTATGTCGCCGGCAAGACCGGGGATCCGACGTTCTCGAAGACGATCACGCCGTAGAGCTGATCGGCTGGGCGGGGCTGCTCTGGCAGCCCCGCCCAGTGCGATCGTTCAATACCCCTAATCCAGTGCTCGTCTAAGAGAGAGTCTCAGAGGCCGTGGAAGCGAACTCGTTAGCACCGGCGATCACGCCCGGACCGCCCGCGGCGGCCTTGGCTGCCGTGAGAAGGTTGGTCGGGCGCTGGGGGCTGATCGTGGCCTTGGCCGCGCTGCCTGTCTACTACGGCGTGCATGACCTGGTCTCGGGGTATCCGGGGGGGTTCGTCCACGGCCATTCGACCACAGTCCACGACTTCACATACCTCGGCAACAACCTGATCCAAGGCATCTCCAACGGCTCCATCTGGGCGCTGATCGCGATCGGCTACACCCTCGTCTACGGGATCATCGAGCTGATCAACTTCGCCCACGGTGAGGTCTTCATGATCGGCTCGTTCACCGGCGCCGGCTTCTGGGCTTCGATCGGGCTCGGGCTGGCCACGGGTCCGCTTGGCCTGATCCTGGGCCTGTTGGTCACATTGATCGTCTCGATGGTGGTCTGCGGGTCGCTCAACGCGCTCATCGAGCGGGTCGGTTACCGCCCTCTGCGCTCCGCGCCGAAGCTCGCCCCCCTCATCACCGCGGTCGGTTTCTCGTTCATCCTTCAGAACGTGGGGCTGTTGTGGCTGGGCGGCTCGCCGGCCGGCCTGGATGACCTCATCCACGCTCAGCAGAAGGTGTTCCAGATCTCCGGCCTGGTCATCCACCGGGCGGACTTGCTGGCCATCGGGGCGACGATTCCGCTGGTGGCCATCCTGGGCTGGTTCGTGTCGCAGACCAGGCACGGGCGCGCGATGCGCGCGACCGCGCAGGATCCTGAGGCTGCGCGGCTCATGGGCATCAACGTGGACAACACGATCACGCTGACGTTCGTCCTGGGCGGCATGCTGGCCGGCGCGGCCGGCCTCGTCTACGCCCTGTACGAGACGACCATCTGGTACTTCCAGGGCTTCGAGGCGGGATTGATCGCCTTCACCGCGGCGGTTATGGGCGGGATCGGCAACCTTCGCGGGGCGGTTCTCGGCGGGCTGATCATCGGGTGCATCCAACAGTTGTCCGATGCCCGCATCGGTCCGGAATGGACCCCGGCGATCGTGTTCGGCTACCTCGTCATGATCATGGTGCTGCGGCCTCGCGGCCTGCTCGGCGAGGAGACGAGGGAGGCCGGATGAGCGAGCTCATGGCGTTGTTGCGCGAGAAGCGCGCCGCGCTCGACCGACGGCTGCCGGCGTGGTGGCCCCGTGCTCTGGCCGTCACCGTGATAGTCCTCGCGGCGCTCCTGCCACTGCTCTTCTCCCAGACCAGCAACTTCATGGACAAGGAGATCCTGGCGCTCTCCTACGTGGTGTTTGCGCTGGGACTCAACATCGTCGTCGGCTTCGCCGGATTGCTCGACCTGGGGTACGTGGCCTTCTTCGCGCTGGGCTCCTACTCGCTGGGATGGTTCGGATCCGACTTCTTCTTCAAGGCGAACGCTCACGTGCTCGTCTCCAAGTACTCCAGCTCACTGCCCGGCATTCATCTCAATTTCCTCCTGATCCTGCTCGTCGCCGCAGTGATCACCTCGGTGGCCGGAGCCCTGATCGGACTGCCGACGCTCCGCCTTCGTGGGGACTACATCGCGATCGTGACCCTGGCCTTCGGCGAGATCATCCGGGTGTTCGCCATCAACGGGACCTCGATCTCGGTCGCCGGCATGCCGCTGACCGCCGGCGTGCTCGGCATCAGCGGCATCGACTCGCCGTACTTCCCGGGGGTGGGCACACTCGATCAGCTTCACCTCAGACCCTGGTACTGGATCGTCCTGGGGCTCGTCCTGATCACCCTGTTCGTGAACCTGCGCATTCGGGATTCACGCCTCGGCCGGGCATGGGTGGCCCTGCGAGAGGACGAGGTGGCAGCCGTCTCCATGGGGATTCCATTGGTCCGGACCAAACTGCTCGCGTACGCGATGGGAGCCGTATTCGGCGGTATCGCGGGCGCCTTCCTGGGTGCCTACACGACGCTGGTCGGTGCCGACCAATTCCAGTTCGGGTTCTCGGTCTTCGTCCTGGCGATGGTGATCGTCGGGGGCCTGGGTTCGGTCTGGGGGGTCGTGCTCGGCGCCCTGTTGCTATCGAACATCAACTACTACCTGATTCCGGACGTCCTTAACCATCTGCCTGGCGACCTGGGGCTGAATTTCAACCTGACCGACCTGCAGGTGTCGATCTTCGGCTTCCTGCTTGTGTTGGTGATGGTGCTTCGCCCGCAGGGGCTGCTGCCGGAGCGGCGGCGAAAGCTGGAAATGGTCGAGGGGATTGGCGACACGGAGCTGGAAGCGACGGGCGTATGAGCGCCGCTCGACGATCTGCCGACGCACGGGCGAGAACCGGGAAACGGTCGCCATGAGTGCCGGGGGCTCGCCCGTTGTCGAGACCGCCGCGCCGGCGATCATGCGCACCGATGGGCTGGCGAAGCTGTTCGGGGGCCTCGTGGCGGTGAGCGACACGTCGATCACGATCCCCACCGGGTCGATCGTCTCCATCATCGGTCCCAACGGCGCGGGCAAGACGACGCTGTTCAATATGCTGACCGGGCTCTACCAGCCGACACGAGGGCGGATCTGGTTCGGCGAGCGAGACATCACGGGTCTGCGCCCGGACAAGGTGACCGCCCTCGGTGTGGCTCGCACCTTTCAGAACATTCGCCTGTTCGGCGCGATGACCGCGCTCGAGAACGTGATGGTCGGCCGCCACTGCCGGATGCGGGCCGGTCTATTCGGATCGATCGTGCGGTCTCCGCGGGTGCGGGCGGAAGAGAAGGCCGTCCGCGAGCGGGCGGCCCAGCAGCTCGAGTACGTGGGCCTGAATTCGCGCCACTTCAGCCAGCCGGCCATTCACCTGAGCTACGGTGACCAGCGCCGCGTCGAGATCGCCCGCGCGCTGTCCTCGGAGCCGAAGCTGCTGCTGCTGGACGAGCCGACCGCCGGCATGAATCCGCAGGAGTCGGCGGTCCTGACCGACTTCATGCGGACGATGCGTGACGATCTGCACCTCACCATTCTGCTGATCGAGCACGACATGAAGGTCGTGATGGGCGTTTCCGAGCGCGTCACCGTGCTCGACCACGGCGAGAAGATCGCGGAGGGCTCCGCGGCCGAGGTGCGGGGCAGCCAGCGGGTCATCGAGGCCTACCTGGGAAAGCAGACATGATCGGGGCTCTCACCAGCTCCCCAACGCGGTGCAGCGACTGATGGCTCTGCTCGAGGTCTCGGACGTCCACGCCCACTACGGGTCGATCGAAGCCCTGAAAGGGGTGTCGCTGTCCGTTGACGAGGGCGAGGTCGTGACGTTGATCGGGTCCAACGGAGCCGGCAAGTCAACTACGCTCAGGGCCATCTCGGGCCTCACGCCAGCTTCGGCTGGCCGGATCGATTTCGGCGGTCGCGAGATCACGCGCGTGCCCGCTCACGAAATCGTCGCGCAGGGGATCGCGCTCGCTCCCGAAGGGCGGCACTGCTTCCCCCGCATGAGCGTGCGCGAGAATCTCGACCTCGGCGCGCACCGGCGGAGCGGACCCGGGGTGGCCGAGGACCTGGCGCGCGTTTACGACCTGTTCCCCCGGCTGCTCGAGCGCGAACGGCAAAAGGCTGGAACGATGTCCGGGGGTGAGCAGCAGATGCTCGCCATCGGGCGGGCGCTCATGGCTCGCCCGCGGCTGCTGATGCTCGACGAGCCCTCGATGGGCATCGCGCCGATCCTCGTGCAGCGGATCTACGAGACGATCGCCCAGATCAATCGGGACGGAGTGACGATCCTGCTGGTCGAACAGAACGCAAACTACGCGCTCGACCTGGCCGCTCGCGGTTACGTGCTCGAGACCGGTCGTGTCGTGCTGGCCAACAATTCCGACGGCCTGCGCGATGATCCCGGGGTTCAACGAGCGTATCTGGGCGCATGACGATCTTCGCGACCATCGGGGCGACCGCCCTCTACCTGCTGTTCGTCTGGCTGGTCTCGGCCGCGGCGGGCTCCTGGCTCACGCAGCGCAAGGGCTACGGTGAACGTCTCGGACTGGCCTTTGGCCTTCTCCTCTCAGCCCTCGGGCTGCTCATCACGCTCCTGCTGCCAGGCCGGCCGGGATCAGCGTGGAAGCTTGACGGCCCGATTCCCGGGCGCCGTCGGCGTGCTCTCGGCACCGGCAGCCAACAGGAGCCGCCCGCGGGTTCGCCCTAACCGGCTCGGGCCTCAACGCGGGCTGTTCAGCGACCCAGGATGTGCGGGTCCTCACCGGCCGCAAACCCGAGCTCGGTGCCCGCCCCGGCGGCGCCGCTCTCCCGCGCCTCGTCGGCCACGGCCGCGGCCACCGCACCCACGACCTCGCGATTGAACACTGAGGGGATGATGTAGTCCTCGCGCAGCTCGTCGGTCGGCACGATGTCGGCGATCGCGCGGGCGGCGGCCGTCTTCATGGTCTCGGTGATCTGGGTGGCGCGGACATCCAGCGCGCCCCGGAAGATGCCGGGGAAGCACAGCACGTTGTTGATCTGGTTCGGGTAATCGGAGCGGCCGGTGGCCAGGATCCGCACGTAGGGCAGCGCCTCCTCCGGGGGCACCTCGGGCGTCGGGTTGGCCATCGCGAACACGATCGGGTCGCGGTTCATGCGCTCCAGGGCCGAGGCCGGGAGCACCCGGGCTCCGGACAGCCCGATCAGAAGATCGGCGCCCTCGATCACGTCGATCGGCCGGCCCGAGCGGTGCTCGAGATTGGTCACCTCGGCCAGCCGGCGCTTGGTCGTGGGCATCGTCCCGTCGAGGTAGTCCTCGCGCTCAATGTGCAGTGCCCCGCGCGAGTCGCAGCCGATGATGTGGCGCACACCGGCCTCGAGCAGGATCTTCGACACTGCCACGCCGGCCGCGCCCAGCCCGACCACCAGCACCCGGATGTCGCCGATCCGCTGGCCGGTGAGGGTGAGCGCGTTCAGCAGCGCCGCCAGGACGACCACCGCCGTGCCGTGCTGGTCGTCATGGAACACGGGGATGTCGAGCTCGGCCTTGAGCCGATCCTCGATCTCGAAGCAGCGGGGCGCCGCGATGTCCTCCAGGTTGATGCCGCCGAAGCCGGGGGCGATCGCCTTCACCGTGGCGATGATCGTCTCCGTGTCACGGGTGTCCAGGCAGATCGGGAATGCGTCGACGCCGGCGAACTCCTTGAACAGCATCGCCTTGCCCTCCATCACGGGCATCGCCGCCCGGGGGCCGATGTCGCCCAGGCCGAGGACGGCGGTGCCGTCGGAGACCACGGCCACGGTGTTGCGCTTGATCGTGTACTGGAAGGCCTTCTCGGGCTCGTCGTGGATCGCCTGGCACACGCGGGCCACGCCCGGCGTGTAGGCCATCGACAGGTCATCACGCGTCTTCAGCGGGCTCTTGTTGTGGACCTCGATCTTGCCCCCGGCATGGAGCATGAACGTGCGGTCGGTGGTGTCCAGGACCCGGGCTCCCGGCACCGTGTTGACCGCGTCGGTCAGGCGCGGCCAGTCCGACGCATCACCGGTGGCCACGGTGATGTCCCGGATCGTGTGCGGACCGTCGACGCCAACCAGGTCGACCGCGCCGATCGTGCCCCCGGCCTCACCAATCGCCGAGGCCACGCGGCCCAGCATGCCGGGCAGGTGGTCGATCTCGACCCGCAGGGTCAGGCTGTATTGGGCGCTGGGCGTGGTGGCCATGACGCGGGCCATCTTATGCCCCGCGGACGCCGGGGCAAGCGCAGGGTGCGTGGGCGAGCCCCGAAGGGCTCGGTCGGCGGGATACGCTCAGGACGACATGGCCGATGAGCTCTTCCTGATCGACGGCAACAGCCTCGCCTACCGGGCCTTCTTCGCCCTCCCCGAATCGATCGCCACGTCGACCGGAGTGCCCACCAACGCGATCTTCGGGTTCGCCTCGATGCTGGTCAAGATCCTCACCGACTACGGGCCCAAGGCCACGGTGGTCGTGTGGGATGCCGGCTACACCGGCCGCAAGGAGCTCTACGCCGACTACAAGGCCCAGCGCTCCACCCGTCCGGATCTGCTCAAGGAGCAGTGGCCCCACCTCGAGCCCCTCGTCGACGCCTTCGGCTACCGCAACCTCCGCGTCGAGGGCTACGAAGCCGACGACGTCATCGCCTCGATCGTCGAGAAGGCCCGCCACGAGGACCCGGCCGTGCCCGTGATGGTCGTCACCGGCGACCGCGACGCCTACCAGCTGGTCACCGACGGGGTGCGGATCATGACCACCTCACGGGGGATCACGGACACCAAGGTCTACGACAGCGAGGGCGTGGAGGACCGTTACGGGATCCCGCCCGCGCTCGTCCCGGACTTCATCGGCCTCAAGGGCGACACGAGCGACAACATCCCGGGCGTCCCAGGCATCGGCGACAAGACGGCGGCCGAGCTGCTCCAGCGCTTCGGTTCGCTCGAGGGCGTCCTCGAGAACATCGATCAGATCAGCGGGGCCAAGCGCAAGCAGAACCTCATCGACCACGCTGAGGACGCACGCGTCTCCAAGCAACTGGCCACGGCCAAGCGTGACATCCCGATCGAGCTCGAGATCGGCGAGTTCGTGGCCGCGCCGGCGGACCGTTCCAAGCTGCGGGAGGTGTTCCGCGAATTCGAGCTGCGTGAGCCGCTTCGGCGCCTCGAGGAAGCGCTCGGCTCGGCCGACGCCGCGGCGCCCGCGCCGGTGGGTGAGACGCAGGTCGCGGCCAAGGTCCGACAGGGCAGCCTGAACGACATCAGGCAGCTGCCGCACACCGAGGTGGCGGTCGCGGTGAGGGCCGCCGAGGTCCCCGAGGACGCTCTCTTCGCCCCCGAGCCGGGATTCACGTTCGCGGTGCACCCCGACGGCGCGGACACCGTGCTCGTGGGGCGGGCGGACCGCGCCGAGGACGTCGTGGAGGCGGTGGGGACCCGCCCGGTCATCGCCCACGACGCGAAGTCCCTGGGGTTGGTCCCGCAGAACCTGGCCCACGACACCGAGGTCGCGGCCTACCTGCTCGAGCCCGCCCGCCGCGCATATCCCTTCCGGGAGCTGTGGGAGGAGCGCGGCTTCACCACGGACGTGGAGGATCCGGCGGCGGCG
>DASVYO010000056.1:0-3920 GCA_036392135.1 Solirubrobacteraceae bacterium | reverse complement strand
TGCGCGCCCCGAACACGGTCCGGGAGCGGGCCGAGGTCAGGTACAGGTCGCGCTCGGCCCGGGTGATGCCGACGTAGCAGAGCCGGCGCTCCTCCTCGAGGCCGCCCTCGTCAAGCGCCCGGGAGTGCGGGAAGACGCCCTCCTCGCAGCCGATCATGAACACGATCGGGTACTCGAGGCCCTTGGCGTTGTGCAGCGTCATCAGCGTGACCAGCCCCTCGTCGTCGCTGCGCGTGTCGGCGTCGGCGATCAGCGCGATCTGCTGCAGGAACTCCCCCAGCCCGTCCTCCTGTCCGGCGGCGGCGTCGTACTCGGCGGCGACGTTGACGAGCTCCTCCAGGTTCTCCAGCCGGCCCTGGGCCTCGATCGTGCGCTCGGCCTCGAGCGCCTCCAGGTAGCCGGTCTCGCGGAGCGTCTCCTTCAGCACCTCGGCCGCGGAGGCGCCGTGCTCGGCCCGCTCGCGCAGCACCTCCATGACCCCCATGAAGCGGCGCAGCGCCTTGATCGCGGCCGCGCCCAGGCCGGGCACGTCCTCCGGCGCGGCGGCCAGCTCCCACACGGTCTCGCCGCTGGTGTTGGCGTAGGCCAGCAGCCGGGAGATCGACGTGGCGCCGATCCCCCGCCGGGGGGAGTTGACGATCCGCGTGAACGCACCCACGTCCTGGGGGTTGATCAGCACGGTCAGGTAGGCGACGGCGTCCTTGATCTCGGCCCGCTCGTAGAACTTGGTCCCGCCGATCACCTGGTAGCCGATCTCGGCCCGCACCAGCGTGTCCTCCAGCACGCGCGACTGCGAGTTGGTCCGGTAGAAGACGGCGATCTCCGCCCGGGAGGTGCCCTCGTCGACGAGCCGCTGGATCTCGCCGGTGACGAACCGCGCCTCGGCGTGTTCGTCATCCAGCTCGCGCACCTTGATCGGGTCGCCCTGGCCCAGATCGCTCCACAGCGACTTCGGCTTCTGGCCCCGGTTGTTGCGGATCACCGCGTTGGCGGCATCCAGGATGGTCTGCGTGGAGCGGTAGTTCTGCTCGAGCTTGACCACGTGGGCGTCCGGGAAGGAGTCCTCGAACTCGAGGATGTTGGAGATGTCGGCCCCGCGGAACCCGTAGATCGACTGCGCATCGTCGCCGACCACCATCAGGTTGCGGTGATCACCGGCCAGCAGCTGCAGCCAGCGGTACTGGGCGTGGTTGGTGTCCTGGTACTCGTCGACCAGCACGTGGCGGAAGCTCGAGGCGTAGCGCTCACGGACCTCGGGGAACAGCTCGAGCACGTTGACGGCGCGGACCAGCAGGTCATCGAAGTCCATCGCGTTCATGCGGTGCAGCTCGCGCTCGTAGGAGCGGTACACGTCGGCCACCGTCTGCTCGAAGAACGAGCCCACCATCTGGGCGTAGGCGTCGGCGTCGCGCAGCTTGTTCTTGGCGTCGGAGATCTGGGCGCCGACCGAGGCCGGGGTGAACCGCTTGGGATCGATGCCCAGGTCATCCAGACAGCGCTTGATCAGCCGGCGCGAGTCGGCCGTGTCGTAGATCGTGAACTGGCGCGTGTAGCCGAGCCGCTGCGCCTCGGCCCGCAGCATGCGGGCGCAGGCCGAGTGGAAGGTCATCAGCCACATCGCCCGGACGCGCCCGCCGACCAGCAGCCCGGCCCGTTCGCGCATCTCCCCCGCCGCCTTGTTGGTGAAGGTGATGGCCAGGATCTCGTTGGGCTGCGCGGCGCCGGTGGCGATCAGGTAGGCGATCCGGTGGGTCAGGACCCGGGTCTTGCCCGACCCGGCCCCGGCCAGGATCAGCTGCGGGCCCTCGCCGTAGGTGACGGCATCGCGCTGGGGCTCGTTCAGCCCGTCGAGCAGGGCCTTCAGATCAGAGGTCAGTTCAGGCATCGGCAACGGAGGCGGCGGGGGCGCGAGTCACGTTAGCGACCGCCGCGGCATCCTCCCGGGCATGGATGAGCTCCGCCGCGCCTGCGCTGAGGTGGCCGACCGGGCCCGCTCGGTCCGCGTCCAGACCGGGGCCATCCCCGCCTACGCGGCGGCTCTGCGGCCGGCCCCGCTCGAGACCCAGGACCCGCCCGAGGCGCCGCCCGGCGGCTCCCGTGAGGAGCGGGCGGCGTTCTGGCTGACCCTGGATGCGATCAACTTCGGCTCGGGCTGGTTCCCGACCCTGCACAAGCGCGAGGGCCATTCGGGCTACCACACGATCGCCGCCGGGCTCCGGGAGCGGTTCGAGGCCCACGGCCCCTGGAGCGCCGGGGAGCTGGGCGGCCTCGACGCCGCGACCCTGGCCACGGTGTTCGCGCAGGACCCGGGGCACGAGCTGATGAGCCTGTTCGCGGCCTCGCTGCAAGATCTCGGCCAGCGCCTGGCCGCCGAGCCCGGATCGAGCTTCACCGGGGTGATCGACGGCGCCCGGGGATCCGCCGTCGCGCTCGCTCGGCGCCTGGGTGGCTGGGCCAGCTTCGCCGATTGCTCGCACTATGAGGAGCTGGAGCTGCCGTTCCTCAAGCGCGCCCAGATCGCCGCCGCCGACCTGGCCCGCGCCGGCGTCGCCGCCTTCGGCGATCTCGACCGCCTGACCATGTTCGCCGACAACCTGGTTCCCCATGTCCTCCGGCTGGACGGGGTGCTGGCCTTCGCTCCGGAGCTCGTGGCCCGGATCGAGGCCGGTGAGCTGATCGCGCACGACTCGCCGGAGGAGATCGAGATCCGCGCCTGCGCGCTGCATGCGGTCGAGCTGATCGTGGCCGCCCGGGAGGCGGCGGGATCCCCGACCCGCGCCGCGGACATCGACGAGTGCCTGTGGACCCGCGGCGCCCAGGGGCGCTACAAGGCCGCCCCGCGCCACCGCACGCGCTGCACGGCCTACTGACCCCCCGGGGCTACTTCTTCTCGGGCTTGGCCACGTCGGTGTGAGCGCGGGCGATCGCCTTGGCGCCGCGCTCGCCGACCAGCAGCTCCGGGCGCACGACGCCACTGCCCAGCACATCCACGGCGGGGAACTTGCCCGCGGCCGTCCGCTCGAGGTCGAGCGCGATGACCGTCGTCTCCCCGCCCAACGGGGCCGAGCCGGTGGCGATCACGGTCAGCGAGCCGCCGTCGACGATGTTGCGCGCCGCGCCGAGGGCCCTGCGGGCCACCGCACGGCTGGCGCCGTCCAGGGAGTCGATCAGCACCACGGCGTCGGCGCCGCGCGCGGCCAGCCGCCGGGCCTGGTCGATGACCGCCTCGATCGAGTTGTTGATCGTCTCCTCGGAGGCGGTCAGGGAGCTCGTCGCGGCCGGCGTCATGCTTGCCTGCTCGTCGGTCCACTCGCCAATCTCCTCGGGGCGCGCACCGGCCAGCACGATCTGGACCGACAGGCCCTCCTGCCCGGCCAGGGCGGTGGCGATCCGCTTCAGCGCCTCCGTCTTGCCGGACCGCGCGGGCCCGACGATGCTGACCCGCGAGCCCTTGCCGAACGGGGCCACGGCGTCGATCGCCTTCAGCGTCGGATCGCCGGCGCCGAGCTTGATCTGCTCGCTGGCGAAGGCCCCGGGCAGATCCTCATAGCGGACGCTGTCGGCCAGCTCGGACGCCGGCCGGCCGTTGATCGTCTCGATCCGGATCAGGGAGGCGAAGCGCTCGGAGCGCCGCGGTGCGCGCTTGGGGCCGGTCACCCGGTCACCGCTGACCAGCTCGCAGCGCTTGACCTGGGCTGAGGAGATGTACACGTCGTCGTCGGAGGGCTCGGGCGGGGAGACACGGACGAAGCCGGAGCCGCCGGCCAGCAGCTCGACCACGCCCTCGACCACGGGCTCCTCTGCGGAGCGCTCCTCAGCCGCGGCACCTTCGGCTTCCGCGGCGGCGCCGTTGCCCTCGGCCCGGGCATCCTCGCCGTCCGCGGCGCCCCGGCCGCGGCCGCCACGACGGCTCCGGCGCC
>DASVYO010000055.1:0-16147 GCA_036392135.1 Solirubrobacteraceae bacterium | reverse complement strand
GGCCGAATCCGCGGTGCGCGTCTTCTCGCCGAAGTAGATCCCGCCGGTCAGCTCACGCACGACGAGCAGGTCGGTCCGCTCGATCACCTCGCGTTTCAGCGGGCTGGCGTCGTACAGGGCCGGCAACGGCTTCACCGGGCGCAGGTTGGCGAACAGGCCAAGGCCCTTGCGCAGGCCGAGCAGGCCCTGCTCGGGCCGGGGCTGGTCGGGATCCGTCGTGTCCCACTTGGGGCCCCCGACGGCGGCCAGCAGGACGGCGTCGGCGGCCTGGCAGGCGGCCAGCGTCTCGTCGGTCAGGGCGGTGCCGTGAGCGTCGATCGAGGCCCCCCCGAACAGGTGCTCGTCATACTCGCAGTCGGCGCCGACGGCGCTCAGCACCTCGAGCGCCGGAGCCATGATCTCCGGGCCGATGCCATCACCGGGCAGTAGGACGACGTGCTTGCTCATGAGCGGTCCGCCACGCTAGCCGATCCGTCTGCCGCGGGCCGGACGGCCGTCATGTTCAGGCGCACGTAATCGAGCACCAGTGGCTCGCCGCAGCACTCGATCACGCGATCCACGAACGGGTCACGGAGCTCCCCCGGCAGCGGATCGAGATGGCGCACCAGGCAGACCGTGCGCAGGAAGTCGCGCTCGGGGAGAACCCGCTTGGGCTGGAGCCACGTCCTGACCTGGCTGAACCCCGCGCGCGTCAGCCGGTCTGCCGTCTCCTCGGCGGTGGCGTAGTTCCACGGCCGGACCCAGTCGGTGAAGTACGGGGCGAACGGCGGCTCGGCGGCCACCGCCTCGCCGATCCGCCGGAAGGCGTCGATGTTGCCGCGGCCGCCGCACTGGGCCAGCAGCCGGCCCCCCGGCCTCAGGTTGCGGTGCAGGGCGGCGAACAGCGCATCGTGGTCGAGGATCCAGTGGAAGGTGGCGTTGGAGAACACGACATCGACCGGCTCGGGCAGCGACAGCTCGGTCAGGTCCTGGCAGAGCACGGTGACGGAGTCGCCGAGCGTGTCCCGGGTGTGGCGCACCATCGAGGGCGCGGCGTCGACCGCGTACACGCGCCCGCGCGGCACCCGGCGGACCAGCTCGGCGGTGATCCGGCCCGACCCGCAGCCGGCGTCGAGCACGAGCTCATCGCCGGCCAGCTCGAGGCGGTCGAGCTGCTCGGCCGCCCACGCCTGCTGCGGGCCCGAGATCCGGTCGTAGGTGGCGGCGTCCCAGTCGCGGGCGACGCTCATGGCCGTGTCGGGCTCACAAGGCGGTGGTCACCGGCCCGAGGCGCTCGCGATCGCGCTCGTAGCGTGAGATCGCGTCCTCCTGGGCCAGCGACAGGGCGATGTCGTCGAGTCCGTTCAGGAGCCGGTGCTTGGTCTCGGGATCGATCTCGAAATGGGCCACGCCGACCCCGCCGTCCGGGCCGGGCGGCCGCCAGCGCACCTCCTGCGCCTGGAGATCGACCTGGGCTTCGCCCGCCTGCGCGATCGACGCGCATTCCTGGGCCGTCAGTTCGATCGGCAGCAGCCCGATCTTGGTGCAGTTGGACCGGAAGATGTCGGCAAAGCTAGGGGCGATCACGGCCTGGAAGCCGTAGTCCTCGAGCGCCCACGGAGCGTGCTCGCGGCTCGACCCGCAGCCGAAGTTCCGGCCGGCGAGCAAGATCGGGTTGCGGGGCAGATCCCAGCCCGGCTCCTGGGCCCAGTCGTAGAACAGGAACTCTCCGAAGCCGGTCCTCTGCACCCGCTTGAGGAACTGCTTGGGGATGATCTGGTCGGTGTCGACGTCGTCGCGGTTCAGGACGCTGACCCGGCCGGTGATCGTCTCAATCGCCTTCACTCAGGCCTCCCAGTTGCGGATGTCGACGAAATGTCCCTCGATGGCGGCCGCGGCGGCCATCTGCGGGGAGACCAGATGCGAACGGGCGCCGCGTCCCTGGCGCCCCTCGAAGTTGCGGTTCGAGGTCGAGGCCACGCGCTCGCCCGGCTCGGCGATGTCGGGGTTCATGCCCAGGCACATCGAGCAGCCGGCGCCGCGCCAGTCAAAGCCGGCCGCGCGGAACACCTCGTCGAGGCCCTCGCGCTCGGCCTGCTCCTTCACCTGGGCGGAGCCGGGGACGACCATCGCGTAGACGCCGTCGGCCACCTTGCGCCCGCCGATCATCCCCGCCGCGGCGCGCAGATCGCCGATCCGCGAGTTCGTGCAGGAGCCGATGAACACCCGGTCGAGCTTGATCTCCTGGATGGCCACTCCGGCGTCGAGACCCATGTAGTGAAGGGCGCGCTCGTCCTGCTCGGACTTCGGTTCGGGCACCGTCTCC
Source organism: Solirubrobacteraceae bacterium (assembly GCA_036392135.1). Classification (GTDB taxonomy): domain Bacteria; phylum Actinomycetota; class Thermoleophilia; order Solirubrobacterales; family Solirubrobacteraceae; genus Palsa-465. The sequence continues at coordinate 13,842 of DASVYO010000055.1, read as the reverse complement.
CCCACGCCGACCACCATCTCGGGGTTCGTGCCCCAGGTGACCATCGGACTGATCGCGGTCGCGTCGACAACGATCTCCCGGTCAAAGCTCGCCCCCTCATCGCTGTGGAGCTCGCGCCAGGCATCGGGGATCTCCGCCGGTGCCGCCGGACGGCCGGCCACGTATGTGAAGGTGGTCTCGTCGGGCGCGATCATGCCCGCGCGGCCCCCGCCCTCGATCGTCATGTTGCAGACGGTCATCCGCCCCTCCATGCTGAGCGCCTCGATCGCCGGCCCGGCGAACTCGACCACGTGACCGGTGGCCCCGGAGACGCCCATCTGGCCGATCGTGGCCAGGATCAGGTCCTTGGCCGTGACCCCCTGCCCGAGCGCTCCCTCGTAGCGGATCCGCATCGAGCGCGGCTTTGACTGGACCAGGCACTGTGTGGCCAGCACGTGCTCGACCTCGCTGGTCCCGATCCCGAAGGCCAGGGCGCCGAAGGCGCCATGCGTGGCGGTGTGGCTGTCGCCGCAGACGATCGTCATCCCGGGCTGGGTGACCCCCAGCTCAGGCCCGATCACGTGCACGATCCCCTGGCGCCGTGAGCCCAGCGAGTAGACCGGGATCCCGAACTCCTCGCAGTTGCGCTCCAGCGTCTGAACCTGCACGCGGGACAGCTCGTCGCGGATGCGCTCGGCCACCGGGGTGCCGTCGGTGGGCACGTTGTGGTCAGCGGTGGCCAGCGTCCGATCTGGCCGCCGCACCCGGCGGCCGGCCAGGCGCAGCCCGTCGAAGGCCTGCGGGCTGGTCACCTCGTGGACGAGGTGCAGATCGATGTAGAGCAGGCCGGGCGCCACCTCGTGGGCCGCCCAGATCTTGTCGAACAGGCTCGCGGGCATGGGGTCTCCTTTTGGCCTCTGAGGTCAGCTTCTGCGCAGGCCCGCACTGACCACGGCCAGCAGCTGGGCCGGGGCGGGCCCGGGGTTTTCGAAGTGGTGGGGCAGGTCGGCGTCGAAGGTCACGCAGTCGCCGGCCTCGAGCGGATACTCGCTACCGTCGCAGTGCAGGATCACCCGGCCCGCCTCGACCAGGGCGCTCTCGCGGCTGCCGGCCTCGTGCATGGGCGGATCACCCGCGCCGCCGGTCAGCGCCCCCGGGCCCAGCCGGTGACGCGAGAGCTCGGCGCGCTGGCCGGGCAGCGGCGGGGTCAGGATCTCATAGCTGTGGCCGCTCCCCGCCGCGGGGCCGGCGCGGCGCTCGCCCGCGCGCACCACCTCCACCGAGCCCCCCTCGTCCAGCCGCAACAGCTGCGAGAGCCGCAGCTCCAGGCCGTGAGCGATCCGCGCCGCGAGCTGGATCGTGGGGCTGGTCTCCCCCCGTTCCACCTGGGAGAGCATCGGCGCGCTGACCTTGCTGCGCAGGGCCAGATCGCGGAGCGAGAGCCCCATCGCCTCCCGCAGCGCGCGCACCCGCGCGCCCAGGGCTTCGGGGGACGTGGCCGAGGGCTCGACAGCCAGCATACGCACGTACGCTATCACGTACACCCGACCCCGGCAGCAGGGCTGGCCCGGCCTGGTCAAAGAACCGGGACCTATGTAGGCTCGCCCGGAAATGAGCGAGGGCAGCGAGACATCACTCGGAGAGACGTTCGCCGTCGCGCTGGGGGAGAAGGACTTCGAGGGTCTTCTGGGCGTTCTGGACCCGGAGGTCGACTTCCGCGGCCTGACCCCGCGGCGCAGCTGGGAGGCGAACCGGGCCCGCGCGGTCGTGGACGACGTGTTCAGACGGTGGTTTGAGCCCTCGGACGAGATCGACGAGATCATCTCGGTGGAGACCGATCAGTTCGCGGACTGCCGGCGCGTCGCCTACCGCTTCCGCGGGCGCAGCGACGGGTCGCCGTTCGTGGTCGAGCAGCAGGCCTACTACCGCGAGCGTGGGCGCACGATCGTCTGGCTGCGCATCCTCTGCTCGGGCTTTCGCCCGGCCTGACGGCACCCGGTGGCGCCGGCGCGCCGGCCGTCGCTAGCCTGCGGCGGATGCAATCCCGGCCCGACGTGCTCGTCCTCGGCGGCGGCGGTGTGCTCGGTGAGGCCTGGATGATGGGTGTCCTGGCCGGCATCGAGGACGCCACCGGCTTTGACCTGCGCGATTGCGAGACCTTCGTCGGGACCTCAGCCGGGGCGATCGTGGCCGCCCACCTGGCCGCGGGACGTTCGCCGCGCCGGCCGCCGGCGGTCGGGACCGAGGTCCAGATCTCCGACGCGCAGCCGGTGCGCGGCCTGGCCGTGGCCGCGGTCGGCGCCGCACGGCGGGCGGGCTCGTTCGCACTTGCCGCCAGCTCGGCCTTCGCGCCCCTGGCGCTGGGCGTGGCCGCCCCCGGCGGCGCGCTCGTGCGCTCCCTGCTGCTGCGTGGCCTCCCCCGGCCCCCGGGCCCGCTCTCCCAGCTACGCGCGCGGATCGAGCGGTCCGGGGCTCCCTTTGACGGGCGTCTGCGGGTCACGGCGGTGGACCGCCAGTCCGGTCGCCGGGTGGTGTTCGGCAGCCCGGGCGCGCCGCGGGCCACCGTGGCCGAGGCCGTGGCGGCCTCGTGCACGGTGCCGTGGCTGTTTGCCCCGGTGAGCATCGGCGGCCGCGAGTACGTCGACGGTGGCGTGTGGAGCCCGACCAACCTCGACGCCGCCCCGGCCGGGCGTGACACCCACGTGCTGTGCCTGAACCCGACCGCCAGCCTGGTCTCCTCCCACGCCCTGCTGACCGTGATGCGCAACGTCGCCCGCTCAGCGGCCTCGATCGAGAGTCTCGCCCTGCGCCGGCGCGGCGCCTCCGTGCGGACGGTCGCCCCCAACGCCGAGTGCGCGGCGGCGATGGGCTCGAACTTCATGGACCAGGAGCCGCGCACCCGGGTGATGGCCGCCGGCTACCGCCAGGGGCTGCTCGTGGCCGCCGACGGCCGCGCCCGGTAGCCCGGGCGCGACCCGGCGGGCCGCCGCGCCTGCGCTACGGGGCCCGGACGACCTCGGGGGCGCGCAGCTCGCCGCCGGCCTCGAGTGCGGCCAGCGCCCCCTGCCGGCGCACGGCGTTGGACAGCGCCCGCACGTAGGCATGGGCCCCGGCCTCGAGGATGTCGGTCGAGACACCCTGGCCGGAGCCGGTGACGCCGGCCAGCTCGAGCACGACCGAGGCCTCGCCGAGGGCATCCTGACCGCCGGTGACGGCATCGACACGGAACTCGCGCAGGCGGGCGTCGACGCCGGTGGCGGCGTTGATGGCGTGGAAGATCGCGTCCACGGGACCGTCGCCGGTGAACGACCCGACGAGCTCCTCACCGTCGGGCCCCTTGACGGCCACCGTGGCGTGCGGCGGCCGGCGGTTGGAGGCCTCGACATCGAACCACTGCAGCGTGTAGCCGGCGATCTCCTCGCGGAGCTCGTCGGTGACCAGCGCCTCGAGGTCCATGGCCGTGACCTGCTTCTTCTTGTCGGCGATCTCCTTGAAGCGCTTGAAGGCGGTGACCAGGCCCTGGCCGGAGAGCTCGAAGCCGAGCTCGGCCAGCGCCTGCTGCAGCGCGTGGCGCCCCGAGTGCTTGCCGAGCACGATCGAGTTGGCGTCCAGCCCGACCGTGGTGGCGTCCATGATCTCGTAGGTGGTGCGCTCCTTGAGCACGCCGTCCTGGTGGATGCCGGACTCGTGGGCGAACGCGTTGCGGCCCACGATCGCCTTGTTGGGCTGCACCGGGTAGCCGGTCAGGCGGGAGACCATGCGCGAGGTCCGGGCCAGCTCGCGGGTGACCGCTCCGGTGTGCAGGCCGAGCGCCGCCTCGCGCGTGTGTAGCAGCATCACGATCTCCTCCAGCGAGGCGTTGCCGGCCCGCTCGCCGATCCCGTTGATCGCGCACTCGACCTGCCGCGCGCCGGCCTGCAGCCCGGCCAGCGAGTTGGCCACGGCCAGGCCGAGGTCGTCGTGGCAGTGGACCGACAGGATCACGTTGTGCAGGTCGGGCACCAGGGTGTACAGGCCGCGCAGGAACTCGGCGTACTCGTGCGGGATCGCGTAGCCGACCGTGTCGGGGATGTTGATCGTGCTCGCCCCCTCGTCGATGGCTATCTGGCACACCTCGGCGGTGAACTCGAGCTCGGCGCGGGTCGCGTCCATGGGCGAGAATTCGACGTCCTCCACGTACTGGCGGGCGTGGGCGACGGCGGCGCGCGCCTGGCCCTTGACGTCCTCGCGGCTGCTCTGCAGCTGATGCTGGATGTGGATGTCCGAGGTCGAGATGAACGTGTGGATCCGCGGGCGGGCGGCATCCCTGACCGCCCCCCAGGCCGCGTCGATGTCGGCCACGTGCGTGCGGGCCAGCCCGGCGATGACCGGCCCCTCGACGGTCCGGGCGATCGACTGCACGGCCTCGAAGTCCCCCGGCGAGGTGATCGGGAACCCCGCCTCGATCACGTCCACGCCGAGGCGGGCCAGCTGCTGGGCGATCTCCAGCTTCTCCTGCGTGTTCAGCGAGATGCCGGGCGACTGCTCCCCGTCGCGCAGCGTCGTATCGAAGATCAGTACTCGATCGGGATCTTCAGGCTTGGTCATGGCACTTCTCCTTTGCGGCTCGAACTTGGCGACTTCTCGGTGCTGGTTTCGCGGCTACATGCGGCCGCCGGCGCGCTATTCCCCCCGAGGGGGGAGGAGAAGAAGTCGAAGGTCGAGGCTCAGCGCCATGCCGGGCAGAGCGTACCAACGTGTCCCCGCCCGGCCAAACCGGGGCGCGAGCGCGGAGCTCGGCCGAGGCGGGCAGGGCGCAGGCGCGAAGGCTTCGCCGCGGGGCGTCAGAGTGCGACCGTCTCGCCGGCCAGGAAGCCCTCGCTGGCCACGATCTCGGCCACCACCGAGCGCGGCACCGGGGTGACCGTGGTCACGACCATCGCCGCCACGCGGCCGTCACCGTGGGGATCGTCCTCAGGCTGGCGGCCGACCGCGGCCGACACGATGTTGACCCCGTGCTCGCCGAAGGCCGAGCCGACGCGCCCGAGCATCCCGGGCAGATCCTGGTAGCGGAACACGGTCACGTGGGATTCGAGCTGCACGTCAAAGCGTGACCCCCAGGCCTCGATCAGGTGCGGCCGGTTGCGGCGCCCGATCAGGGTCCCGGCCACGCGCACGCGGTTCTCGCCCGCGGTCACCTCGACCCGGACCAGGTCGGTGTAGTCGCGGGCGGCGCTGTGCTTGGCCTCGACCACGTGGATCCCGCGCTCCTCGGCCAGCGCGGGCGCGTTGACGGTGTTGACCTCGTCCTCGAGGTGACCGGCCAGGACGCCGCGCAGGACCTCGGTGGCCAGCAGCCGCGTGTCGTGCTCGGCCAGCCGGCCGAAGAAATCGGTCTGCAGGCGCTCGACGGAGGCGCCCTCGGCCAGCGCCAGGGCGCTGGCGATCCTGCCCAGCGAGACGCACAGGCCGACGTAGGGACCCAGCACCTCCATGTCCTCGGCCGAGATCGCCGGGACGTTGACCGCGCTGGTGACCACGCCGCCGGTGAGCGCCGCCACCACCTGCTCGGCGGCCTGATAGCCGGCCCGGTCGGTGGCCTCGGCGGTCGAGGCGCCGAGATGCGGGGTGACGATCACGTTCGGGTAGCCGAACAGCGGATGCTCGGTGACTGGCTCGGAGCGAAACACGTCGAGCGCTGCGCCGCCGACCTGGCCGGAGTCAAGCGCCGCCTTCAGGTCCGCGTCGACCACGAGCGGACCCCGGGCCACGTTCAGCACCCGCACCCCGGGCTTGCACTTGGCCAGGACCTCGGCGTTCAGCCAGCCCTCGGTGTCGGGCGTCTTGGGCAGGTGCAGGGTGAGGAAGTCAGCCGCCGCATAGACCTCATCCGGCGAGCCGGCCTGCTCGGCGCCGAGCTCGCGGTAGCGGTCGTGGCCGACGAACGGGTCGTAGGCCACGACCCGCATGTTGAATCCGCGGGCGCGCTGCGCGACCAGCTGCCCAATGCGCCCGAAGCCGAGGATGCCGAGCGTCTTCTCGTACAGCTCGACACCGGAGAACTTCGAGCGCTCCCACTTGCCCGCCGTCAGGGAGGCGTGGGCCTGGGGCACATTGCGGGCCAGGGCCAGCAGCAGCGCCATCGTGTGCTCGGCAGCCGTGATGACGTTCGACTGCGGCGCGTTGGCGACCACGATCCCGCGCTTGGTGGCCGCGGCGACGTCGACGTTGTCGACCCCCACCCCGGCCCGGCCGACGGCCCGCAGGCGGGTGGCCTTGGCCAGGCGCTCGGCGTCCAGCTGGGTGGCGGAGCGAATCAGGATGCCGTCGAACTCGGCGATCCGGGCGTCCAGCTCCTCCGCGCTCCAGCCCGTGCCCAGCTCGACCTCGAAGTGCTCCTGCAGGAGGCTGACGCCGGACTGGCCGATGTTCTCGGCCACCAGCACCCGGGCCGTTCCGTTGACGGTGCTCATGCCCGCTCCAGCAGCCAGTCGATGCACCGCGTCAGGGCCTCGACGTCCGAGGGGTCGGTGGCCGGGAACATGGCCACCCGCAACTGGTTGCGGCCGAGCTTCCGGTAGGGCTCGACGTCGACGATGCCGTTGGCCCGCAGCTGGGCGGCCAGGGCGGCGGCGTCGACCTGATCGGCGAAGTCGATCGTCCCCACCACCAGCGAGCGCTTGGCGGGGTCGGTGACGAACGGTGTGGCCACCGCATGGCCCTCGGCCCAGCCGTAGAGGATCTGACTCGAGGCGGTCGTCCGCCTCACCATGCCGTCGAGCCCGCCGCCGTCGAGCATCCATTCGAGCTGGTCGGCGAGCAGCAGCAGCGTGGCCAGCGCCGGCGTGTTGTAGGTCTGGTCCTTGCGCGAGTTCTCGAGCGCCGTGCTCAGCGACAGGAAGTCGGGGATCCAGCGCTCGGCGGACGGCGCCGCCGCGATCGCCTCGATCCGCTCGATCGCCGCCGGGCTGGCCGCGGCCAGCCACAGCCCGCCGTCGGAGGCAAAGCCCTTCTGGGGCGCGAAGTAGTAGACGTCGCACTGGCCGGCGTCGAGCGGCAGGCCCGCCGCCCCCGAGGTGGCGTCGATCAGCACCAGCGCCTCGCCGGCCCCCTCCGGCCGGTGCACGGGAACCATGACCCCGGTCGAGGTCTCGTTGTGGGCCCAGCCGATCACGTCCGCGGCCGGGTCAGCGGCCGGCTCGGGGGCGTCGCCGGGCTCGGCGGACACGATGATCGGTTCGGCCAGGAACGGGGCCCCGCGGGTGCAGGCGGCGAACTTGCTCGAGAACTCCCCGTAGACGAGATGCAGGCTGCGCTCCCGCACCAGACCGCAGGTGGCGGCGTCCCAGAAGGCGGTGGTGCCACCGTTGCCGAGCAGGATCTCGTAGCCGTCGGGGAGCGCGAACAGCTCGCTCAGCCCGGCACGGACCCGCCCGACCAGGGCGCGCACCGGCGGCTGGCGGTGGGAGGTGCCCATGATCGCCGCGCCGGCTCCGGCCAGGTGATCGAGCTGGGCCTGGCGGATCCGGGAGGGACCCGACCCGAAGCGGCCGTCGGCCGGCTTCAGCTCGGCGGGGATCTGCAGGATGGTCTGGGTCATGCCGGCTCCTCGAAGTTAGCGGGGATCTACATGCCCAGGCGCGCGGCTTAGAGCGCCGTCGCTTCCCGGTGGTTTGGGCCCACCTCTCGCGCCAGTCACGACGGCCCGGCGGATTGTACCGCCGCTACTCGTTGAACTCGGTGTCGATCCAGTCCATCTGGGCTCGCAGCTCGCGGCCGACGAGCTCGACCTGATGGCCGGCCTGCTCGGAGCGCATCCGCTTGAAGTTCTCCTGGCCGGCCCGGTTCTCGGCGATCCACTCGCGGGCGAAGTCGCCGGACTGGATCTCGCCGAGCAGCTCCTTCATCGCCCGCCGGGAGTCCTCCCCGATCACGCGCTTGCCGCGGGTCAGATCGCCGTACTCGGCCGTGTTGGAGATCGAGTAGCGCATGCCGGCGATCCCCTTCTCATACATCAGATCGACGATCAGCTTGAGCTCGTGCAGGCACTCGAAGTAGGCCAGCCGGGGGTCGTAGCCGGCGTCGGTGAGCGTCTCATAGCCGGCCCGGACGAGTTCGGTCACACCGCCGCAGAGGACGGCCTGCTCCCCGAACAGATCGGTCTCGGTCTCGTCCTTGAAGGTGGTCTCGATGACGCCGCCGCGGGTGCAGCCGATGCCCTTGGCGTAGGCCAGCGCGAGGCCGAGGGCGTCCCCGGAGGCATCCTGGGCCACGGCGACGAGACCGGGCACGCCCGAGCCCTCGAGGTACTGGCGGCGGACGAGATGCCCGGGGCCCTTGGGGGCGACCAGAGCCACGTCGACGTCCGGCGGCGGCACGATCTCTCCGTAGTGGATCGAGAAGCCGTGTCCGAAGAGCAGCAGGTTGCCGGGCGCGACCCCGTCCTTGACGCCGTCCTCCCAGACCTGGTGGTGGAGCTCGTCGGGGACGAGCATCATGACCACGTCGCCCGCGCTGGCCGCGTCCGCGGGGTCGAGGACGCGCAGGCCGTGGGCCTCGGCCTTGGCGACGCTGGCCGACTCGGGCCGCAGCCCGATCACCACCTCGACGCCGGAGTCCTTCAGGTTCAGGGCGTGGGCGTGGCCCTGGGAGCCGTAGCCGATGATGGCCACGGTCTTGCCCTCGAGCTTGGTCAGGTCGGCGTCGTCGTCGTAGAACACGACGCAGGAGGCTACAACGCCGACGCCGGTGAGCGCGGGCGCATAGCGGAGGGGGCCCCTTCCGAGGGCCCCCTCCACCGGCGCTCCGCGCTGCGTTTAGTGGACCAGCTCGGTGCGCGTGGCGCTGTTGCCGGTCAGGTGGTTGCCATCGCGCGGGTTGACCTGCACGCGATAGGTCCCGGTGTGGAAGATGCGGATCTTCCTGGCGTACTTGGACACTGCCACGCCGTTGACCAGCCCACCGGCGAACAGCCTGGTGCTGGCCACTGTCTTCCAGATGCCGGTGCTGGTGCGGCGCTGGATCAGGGCATAGCGGCCGTTGTGGGCCGGCGTCACCGTGCCGGAGAACTTGACCAGCTGGCCCTTCAGCGGGTGCAGCGTGCTCACGTGGATGACGACCTTGACGCGCACGCCGACGCTCACCGCGCTGCTGGTCACCGGCACCTTGGTGCTGACGACGACCTCATAGCGGGTGTTACGACCCGGCTTCACGGTCAGCGAGTAGCTGCCGTTGGTCGCGGTGGTCGTGGTCGCGCCGGTCGGCTTGAACCCGAGCGTGTACGGAGCCGGGTTGGCCAGCAGCACGACCTTCTTGCCGGCCTTGTCGGGTCCGGTGACCGAGCCCGCGATCGCCGCCGTGTGACCCCAGGTGATGACGTGAGGGATCGAGTTGATGCTGACCGTGTTCTTGGTCGGCGGGACTCCGACCAGCGCGGTGGTGAAGCTCATCTCGCTGCCGACGGCCGTGCCCGCGGAGCTGACGGCCATGATCCGGAAGTAGTACTTGGTGGCCGGCAGGAGCCCCGTGACGTCGGTGCTGACGGTCTTGGTGGCGTTGCCGCTGACCGTGGCCGGAGCGGTGTTGGTTCCGAGGCTCGTCGTCCGGCCGTACTCGAAGTGGTATGAGGTCGCCGTCTTGTTCGGCGTGACCGTCCCGTTCAGGGTGGCCGTGGTGCTGGTGACGTTGGTGGCTGGGGAGGTCGTTGCCGCCGGCTGTGTCGCGGCCAGGGCCAGGCTGGTGCCCAGCAGTGACGCGCTCAGGACCGCTATGACGGCAAGGATCCAGCCTCTGCGCTTCGGGGGCATGGCTTCCTTTCGTGGTTTGCGCCCACCCCGGTCCTGTGGAGCGCAGTTCTTCTCTTATCTGGGGTTAACACGAGAGTTACCCGATCGGTGCGGTGCAAACCCACCGCATGAATGCCCCGGCCAGGGTGCGTGGCGGCCCAGCCGTGGCTGGCCGGGCCGCCCGCGAGCGGATCGTGCCTACTGGCCGCCGAACCGCGCCCGGAGCGCCATCACGTCGGCGACGTAGCGCTGTGTGTCCCCGTACATCCCGTGCGCCCGGACCGAGGCCAGGCCCTGGTAGTAGCCCGCCGCCGCCAGCGCCGGATCACCGCCCGTCTGGTCAAGCAGCGAGCGCAGCAGCAGGACCCCGCCGCGGATGTTGTCCTGCGCCGAGGCCGGTGAGAGCGGCGGCGGTGTGGCCAGGTTCGCGCCGATGTAGGACCAGGTCCCGGGCTCGATCTGCATCACGCCGGTGGCTCCCGTGCTGGACACGAGGCCGTTGTTGAAGCCGCTCTCCTGGTAGCCGATCGCCTCGGCCAGGGAGGGTGAGACCCCGTTGGCGGCGGCGAGTTGGCCGACGGTCGACGGGCTGACCATCTCGGCCGTGGGCTGGGGACCGCCCGCGGCCGGACTGCCGCTCGCCACCGGGGTCGTGGTGGCCACGGGGGTGGTCGTCGCCGTCCCGCCGCCCAGCGAGAGCGTGGAGCCGGCCAGCAGCACGCCGCTCGGGCGCAGCCCGTTCAGGGCCGCCAGCTGGCTCACGCTGAGCCCGTTGGCGGCCGCGATCGCGGTCAGCGTGTCACCGGGACGGACGACGTAGCCCCCTGTGGAGCTGCTCAGCACGGCCGGAGTGGCCGTCGCGCTCGGTTCGTCTCCGTCGGGAGCCTCCCCCGTTTCCTCGGAGCTCGACGTCGGGCCGGCGGCCGTCGGGCTCACCGGGACGGCGAGCGAGTTTGCCGCTCCCTGCGGGGGTATCTGCAGGGTTGAGCCGAGGATGAGCTGGCTCGTGGGGGCCAGGCCGTTGGCGGCGGCCAGCTGGCCCACGCTGAGGCCGTCGGCGGCGGCGACCGAGGCCAGTGACTCCCCGCGAGTCACCACATGGGCGTAGTTGGCGGCCGCGGTGGCCGGGATGATCAGTACGGCGGCAATGAGGCTGGGCAGGAGCAGCAGTCTGGATCGCATGACGCGACAGTCTCCATGCTCGGCTCGCGGGCGAAAACGCCTGCAAAGGACCGCCCAGGCTGCAAGATCGCTGTCAGCCGGAGGGCCTCTGCGCTCAGGCGGTGGCGACCGCGACCAGCGAGCTGCCCGGCAGCGTGACCGTCCCGTCGGGGGCGGTGAATGGCGCGAGCGCGCCTATCACATCGGCGCCGATCGCCTCCCGCTCCTCGGCCGGCAGCTCGGTGTACTCGGACCCGAAGACGGGCGAAAGGTCGAGCGTCTCGGTCAGGAACTCCATGGGCGCTGAGTAGCGGCGGACGAGCTCGAGCGGGCGCACAACCACATCGGTGAAGCCCGCGGCGCCCAGGAGCTCCTCAAGCGCTCCGGGCCCCGCCAGGGCGAACATGCCCGGCGCCTCGGGGTCCGGCGGCTCCAGATGGCCGCGGCTGACCATCACGCGACCGGGGATGGTCGCCCATGGATTGCGCTCAGCCGCGTCCCAGACCGCCAGCGTGGCCCGCTTGCCCGGCCGCAGGATCCGGCGGATCTCCCGCGCCGCGGTCTCCGGATCCAGGATCAGCATGAGCCCCCACCGGCACAGAACGCCGTCCACGCTGGCCGTCTCGAGGTCGATCCACTCGAGTTCGAGCTGGCGGAATTCGACCGCGCGAACCCCGGTCGACGCGGCCCGCCGGCGGGCGACGTCAAGCATCCCCTCGGCGCCGTCGCTGCAGATCAGCTTCCCCCCGGGGGCCACGAGCTCGGCGGCCAGGAAACCGGTGTCCCCGGGGCCGGCCGCGAGCTCGAGGACGGTCTGGCCGGGCTGCAGCGCCAGCGCGTCGACCATCGCGATCGAGACCGGCATCCCCCAGTCCCGGATCCGGTCGGCCCGCTTGCCCCAGCCGACCGAGGCCCGCTCCCAACGCGCGCGGGAGTCGGCGCGGAGCTCGTCGGCTTCGATCTCCGTCATCCCGCCGAGGCTATCGGTGGGAGCGTGGGCTGGCCCGAGGCCCGCCGGCCGAGCTGGCCGAAGGCGGAATCGAGCTGGGCGGCCATCCGCTGGCTGAAGATGGCCACCAGAGCCTCGGTGGCCAGCGGCCGCAGCTGCTCGATCGAGGCCTCGATCTCCGGCCAGCGCGCGGCGGGCAGGCCGGCCTCCTGAAAGGGCTGCCAGACCTCGTCCAGGAACACCCGCACGAAGGCCTCGGAGACGGCATCGCAGTGGCGCTCGATGGCTTCGAACACGGCCAGCGCGCTGTCCAGCGTGATGCCCCGCGCCACCACGCGCTCGGCCACGGCCAGCAGCGTCGGGCTGGGAGCCTGAAAGGCGCCCTCGCCGGCGGGGATCAGAATCCCCAGTCGCTGAGCGCGGGCCATGACGCGGGAGGCCTCCTGAGGGGTGAGCTGAAAGCGCGCGCCGAGCTCGCCCAGCGACAGGAGCTCCGGCCGCTCGGCGTGCGGGGGCTCGGTCAACGCGCGGCGGAAGCGGTCCAGGCGCTGCGCGGGCTCGGGGGGGTCATCCAGGAGTCGCTTGATGCCGGCCAGGTTGAAGCCCTCCTCCTGCAGGCCGCGGATCAGCTTCAGCCGCTCCACGTGCTCGGGGCCGTAGTAGCCGACCCGGAGCCGGACCTCCGGCGGATCGAGCAGGCCCCGGGCCTGGTGAGCCCGGATGTTGCGCACCGTCATGCCTGACTCGGCGGCCAGCTGCTCGATCGTCAGCGCGGCGGGCATCCGGCGATCATACGCCGAGGCGATGTGACGTCAACTGATGTCACACGGGCTGTCAGTGCAGCTCACGCCGCAGCAGCTTGCCGGTCGGGCCGCGCGGGACCTCGGCCGCCAGCTCGATCAGCTTCGGGACCTTGAACGGGGCCAGCCGCGCGGCGCAGTGCTCCCGCAGCTCGGCCGGCGTCGGAGCCGGCTCGCGGCCGGGGACCACCCGCGCCACCACCGCCTCCCCCCATTCGGGGTCGGGCCGGGCGAACACGGCCGCCTCGCGGACGCCCGGATGCTCGAGCAGCGCCGCCTCGACCTCATCCGGGGCCACGTTCTCGCCCCCGGTGATGATCGTGTCCGCCTGGCGGCCCCGGATGACCAGCCGCCCATCGGGGTCGAAGCCACCGAGGTCGCCGGTGTGAAGCCAGCCGTCCTCGGCCAGCGCGCCGGCCGCCACCGTGCGCCCGCGGACCAGCACCTCCTGCTCCTCACTGAGCCGGATCTCGGTGCCGAGCAGCGGCCAGCCGTTGGTGGCGATCTGCGAGCAGGCCTCGGTCATCCCGTAGGAGTAGGCGACCGGGACGCCCGCCGCCTCGGCCCGTTCGAGCAGCGCGCGGGGGATCGGAGCGCCCCCGAGCAGCGCCCAGCGCAGCGTCGGCGGCTTGCGCAGGCCGGCGTCGAGCAGCCGGGCCAGCATCGTCGGCACCAGCGAGACGAGCGTGACCGCCGCCTCGGGCGCGCTCAGCGCGGCCAGCACCGCGTCGGTGTCGAACCGGTCGTGCAGGAGGACCGTGGTTCCGTACACCGCGCTGCGGATCTGGATCGACAGCCCGCCCACGTGGGCGAGCGGCATCGGGCACAGCCAGCGCTCGTGCGGGTCGAGCCCGAGGGCCAGCGCGGAGCCGATCGCGTTCCAGAGCCAGTTCTCATAGCTGAGTGCCACCGGCTTGGGCCCGGCGGTGGTCCCGGAGGTGAACATCAGGGTCGCCGGCTCCCCCGGGTCGCGCTCGCCGGGCTCGACCGGCTCACCGCTGACCGGCGCCTCGAGCACGAGCGCCGTCCCCTGCACCCGTGCCCGGCGCTCCTCCGGCCTCAGCCGCAGGTCGATCGGAACGGCCACCGCACCGATCAGCAGGCAGGCGTGCAGGGCGGGGACGAGCTCCACGCTCGGCAGGGCCAGGGCGACGCGGTCGCCCGCGCCGACGCCGCGCTCGCGCAGCCC
>DASVYO010000054.1:0-2368 GCA_036392135.1 Solirubrobacteraceae bacterium | reverse complement strand
CACGCGGACGCCGCCGTCGAGGGGGCGTAGGCCGCCGCAGGCAGGGGGGTGTGCCGGCCGCGCCGCCGCAGAGCGCGGCCCGGCCCGGCAGAATCCCGGGCTGATGTCCCGCTGCTTTGTCACCCGCGAGCTGCCCGGCGGCGCGCTAGACCGGCTGCGTGCCGAGCACGAGGTCGACGTCTGGACAGAGCGGCTGCCGCCCAGCCGCGCGGAGCTGCTCGAGCACACGGCCCAGGCCGAGGGCCTGCTGTCGATGCTCACCGACCGGATCGACGCCGATCTGCTGGTCGCCTGCCCGGAGCTGAAGGCGATCGCCAACTACGCCGTCGGCTACGACAACATCGACCTGATCGCGGCGCAGATGCGTGGGGTCCAGGTGGGTAACACGCCCGATGTGCTGACCGACGCCACCGCCGATCTGGCCTTCGCCCTGCTGATGGGCGCCGCGCGGCGGCTGCCCGAGGCGGCGGCCGCGGTGGCCGCCGGCGACTGGCTGACCTGGGAGCCGGCGGCGTTCCTCGGCCAGGACGTGCACGGGGCCACGCTGGGCATCGTCGGCATGGGCCGGATCGGGCGAGCGGTGGCTCAGCGCGCCAGCGGCTTTGCGATGGAGGTCATCCACACCGGCCACAATCGCGACGGCCTTTCCCTCAGCGAGCTGCTCGAGCGCTCTGACTTCGTCAGCCTGCACTGCCCGCTCACGCCCGAGACCCAGCACATGATCGACGCCGCCGCCCTGGCCAGGATGAAGCCGACGGCAATCCTGATCAACACCGCACGGGGCCCGATCGTCGACCAGGCGGCGCTGGCCCGCGCCCTGCACGAGGGGACGATCGCCGGCGCGGCGCTCGACGTGACCGATCCCGAGCCGCCCCACCACGAGGACCCGCTGCTGAGCGCGCCCAACCTGATAGTGGTGCCCCACATCGGCTCGGCCACGCACAGCGCCCGCGCGCGGATGGCCGACATCGCCGTGGACAACCTGCTGTTCGCGCTGGCCGGGGACGAGATGCCCCACGGGGTGAGCGTGTGAGCCGCGTCGCCGTCGTCGACATCGGCTCGAACTCGACCCGGCTGCTGGTGGCCGACGTCCAGGATGGGCACGTCACCGCCGAGCTCGAGCGTGTCAGCACGGTGACCCGGCTCGGCACCGGCGTAGACCGGGACGGCCGGCTGCGCGAGGACGCGATGGACCGCACGTTCACGACGCTGGGCGGCTACGCGGACAAGAGCCAAGAGCTGGGCGCCGAGCAGCGCATCGCGGTCCTGACCAGTGCCGTGCGCGACTCGGCCAACGGCGAGGAGTTCGCCGGCCAGGTGTCCGAGCGCTTTGGCTTCGAGCCCCACATCCTCCGGGGTGAGGACGAGGCGCGGCTGACCTTCCTGGGCGCGACCAGCGATAGGGACCCGGCTGACGGCACGCCAACGCTGGTGTTCGACATCGGCGGCGGCTCGACCGAGATGGTGATCGGCAGCGGCCACGAGATGAGCTTCCACGTCTCAACGCAGGCCGGCGTGGTCCGCCAGACCGAGCGCCACCTGCATCACGACCCGCCGCGTGAGGACGAGCAGCGGGAGCTGTCGCAGGACGCGGCCGAGATCCTGGCTGCGGCCGTGCCGGAGGCCGAGCGCCGGCACGTGCAGCAGGCGATCGCGGTGGCCGGCACGGCGACCTCGCTGGCGGCGATCGCCCAGGACCTCGAGCCCTACGACCCCGCGCGCGTGCACGGCTACGAGCTGAGCCTCGAGCAGTGCACGGTCATCGGCCGGCGGCTGGCCGGCCTGCCGCTCGAGGAGCGCAAGCAGGTCAAGGGGCTGCATCCCGACCGGGCGGGGACGATCATCGCCGGCGTGCTGATCTTCACCGAGGTGGCTCGCCTGTTCGATCTGCGGACCGTCGAGATCTCCGAGCACGACATCCTGCGCGGCGCCGCCCTGGGCCTGGCCCGCTGACCGGCCCCAGCTGGGGTCGGCTCCAGAACGGAGCGGCCCAATACCCCAAATTGGCCGCCGTGATGCGCAAACTGGACGAATGTACTATTGCCGCCGACCGGGGCAACGTGGATTATGTCCCGCGGGGTGCGAAACGTTTCGACGGATCCTCCCCACACATAGGTTCGGACGAAAAGCCGCAGACATCGGCGCCTCCCGCCGTTCGAACTGACCATCGGTCCTTTCATGTACGTACCCCTGCCCGTACCGATTGGGCCAAACCTGGATCGGAAGCCGCCCGCCCATAAAGCGGGCGACTTTCGTTAAGGGGCATCGGGCCCCGGCGCTCCCGGGTCCAGGCTCACGGCGGCGCTGATCCGCGCGTACGGGATCCCGGCGATCCGGTTGGCGAGCTCGGTCGCGTGGGCCGAGGGCG
>DASVYO010000053.1:0-8055 GCA_036392135.1 Solirubrobacteraceae bacterium | reverse complement strand
GGGCCGCCCGCCCGCCGCGTCCGTCGGCCGCCACCGTCCTGGCCGGCGTGCTGGCCGCGGCCCTGATCCTGGACTGGCTGCGCCGGCGATGAAGCCCGCTCCGTTCGCCTACGCCGCCGCCACCTCGGTCGAGCACGCCCTCGAGCTGCTCGACCAGGAGGAGGCGCGGCCCCTGGCCGGCGGCCAGAGCCTCGTCCCGATGCTGAACTTCCGTCTCGCGCGCCCCGAGTTGCTGGTCGACCTGAACCCGCTCGGGGAGCTGGCCGGCCTGCGGGTCTCGGACGGACGCCTGGAGATCGGGGCCATGACCCGGCAGGCGGCGCTCCTGAGGTCGGACGTGGTGGCCGCCGGCTGGCCCCTGCTGACGCAGGCCGTTGCCCTCGTCGGCCATGCGGCGATCCGCAACCGCGGGACGGTCGGCGGCTCGGTGGCCCATGCCGACCCCGCCGCCGAGCTGCCCGTGGCCCTGAGCGCGCTCGACGCCGGCCTGCGGCTGCGCTCGCGTGGCGGAACGCGGACGCTGGCGCTGGGCGAGTTCCTGCGGGGAGCGCTGAGCACCGCGCTCGAGCCCGGCGAGCTGCTGACCGGGATCGAGGTTCCGCCAGCGCCCCCGAGGGCGCGGATGGCCTTCGTCGAGCACGCTCGGACACACGGCGACTTCGCGCTGGCCGGGGCGGCGGTCGTGTTCGCCCCCGGGCGGCACGCCGCCCTGGCCCTGCTCGGCGCGGCCCCGGTTCCGGTTCGGGCCACCGCCGCTGAGCGGGCGCTGGTGGCCGGCGCAGACGCGGCCGAGGCGGCGCGACTGGCCGTGGCCGGGCTCCAGGACGACTACCGGCGCGCGCTGCTCGGGACGCTCGTCCGGCGCGCGCTCGAACGGGTGGGGGCATGAACATCTCGGTCCAGATCAACGGCGATCGCTATCAGGGCGAGGTCGAGCCGCGCACCCTGCTGTCGGACTTCATCCGCCACCAGGCGAACCTGACCGGCACCCACGTCGGCTGCGAGCACGGGGTCTGCGGGGCGTGCACGGTGCAGCTCGACGGTCAGCCGGTGCGCTCCTGCCTGATGCTGGCCGTGCAGGCCGACGGTCGCTCGCTGCGCACGGTCGAGGGGCTGGCCGCGCCCGACGCCGAGCTCTCACCGCTGCAGCGCGCGTTCAGCGAGCATCACGCGCTGCAGTGCGGCTTCTGCACCGCCGGGTTCCTGATCAGCGCCGACGCGCTGCTGGCCCGCGGCGGTGCGCTCACCGAGGCCGAGATCCGTGAGGAGCTGGCCGGCAACCTGTGCCGCTGCACCGGCTACGAGGGGATCGTGGCCGCGGTGCTCGAGGTCGCGCGGGCGGAGTCGCCCGAGGCTTGAGAGCCGAAGCCCGGACTCCGTCCCGGGCCGCTCAGCCGGCCCCGCGCGGGATCGCCTGCAGGGTGTCCGCGTCGAGCTCGGTGTTGCGATTGGACTGGGGGTCGCGTTCGAGGGGCAGGCTGCCGCCGGTCGTGTAGTACGGCTTGCCGGCGATCACCAGATCCTCGGCCGGGAAGCGGGTGATGATCTCGCACCCGTCCTTGGTCACGACCAGCTGCTCCTCGATCCGCGCCGCCGACCAGCCGTCGCTGGCCGGCCAGAACGTCTCCAGGGCGAACACCATCCCCTCCTGGATCTCCTCCGGGTGCTCGAGCGACACCAGCCGGCTGAAGATCGGCTTCTCCCAGATGGTCAGGCCGACGCCGTGCCCGAACTGCAGTGCGAACGCCGCCTCCTCATCGGGGAAGCCGAACTCCTGCGCCTTGGGCCACACGGACACGACCTCCCCGGTGCTCACCCCGGGCCGGATCAGGGCGATGGCCGCGTCCAGGTAGTAGCGGCAGCGCTTGTAGGCGTCGACGAGCGGGCGAGACGCGCTGGCCACGGCGAACGTGCGGTAGTAGCACGTGCGGTAGCCCATGTAGCTGTGCAGGATGTCGAAGTAGGCGGGGTCGCCGGGCCGCAGGGCGCGGTCGGTGAACACGTGGGGATGAGGGCTGCAGCGCTCGCCCGAGATCGCGTTCACGCCCTCGACGAACTCCGAGCCCATCTCGTACAGCACCTTGTTGACCAGGGCCACGCAGTCGTTCTCCCGGATGCCGGCGCGCATCGTGCGGTACAGCTCCTCATAGGCGGCATCGACCATCGCGCAGGCCGTGTTGAGCAGGGTGATCTCGTCCCGGGTCTTGATCATCCGGGCCTCCTGCATGAGCTGCTGGCCGTCAACGACCTGGATGCCGCGCTGCTGGAGCGCGAACAGCACCGGCGGCTCGATCGCGTCGATGCCCACCGGCTCGTTCAGCAACCCCCGTTGCTCGAGCTCGCGGTGGATCTTGGCCGCCACGTCCTCGGCCCGTCCCGACTGCGGTGACATCGCCCCCCGCATCGTCGAGATCCCGGCCCGGGAGCGACCGTCACCGAGCCACGGGTTATAGAGCTGGTGGTGGCGCGCGGCCGATCCGAAGTCCCACATGATCGGCTCATCGCCCTGGGGGAGCAGGCAGAACCGGTTCAGCTTGTCGGCCGCCCACGTGCCGATGTGGGTGGCGGTCAGGTAGCGGATGTTGGACATGTCAAAGCACAGCAGTGCTCCCAGCTGTGACTCGGCCAGCAGCCGCTTGGCCCGCTCGAGCCGCTGCACCCGCAGCCGGTCGAAGCGAACGCGCTCCTCCCAATCGACGCCCATGACGCCATAGCTGTGCAGACCCAAGGTTCCACCCCTCTCCACTTGCAAACGTTTGCAGCAGCATATCGCCCGCCTTGACGCCTCACAACCGCTCGGCTATCGTCCTGCAATCGATTGCAAAGCGAGGGAGTGGAGCGTATGGACGGTAGTCAGGTGACCAGCCTCGGCTGGGTCGGGGTGGGGCGCATGGGCCGGGCGCTGGTCACGCGCCTGCTCGACGCCGGCCACGACGTCGCCGTCTACAACCGCACCCGGGCCAAGGCCGCCGAGCTCGAGTCGCGGGGCGCCAGAGTCGTCGACAGCCCGGCCGAGCTCGCCGATCGCGACATCGTGTTCACGATGGTCGCCGGCTCCGCCGACGTCGAGGCCGTGGTCGAGGCGCTGCTCTCCCGCGCGGACGCCGCCCCGGGCCTGATCGTCGACTCGACGACGATCTCCCCGGCCGCGGCCGAGGGCATCCGGGCGCGGGCCGCCGAGCGTGGCACGGCGATGCTGGCGGCGCCGGTGAGCGGCAATCCCAAGGTGGCCGAGAGCGGCCGGCTGACGATCGTCGCCTCCGGTCCCAGCGACGCCTGGACGCAGGCCAAGCCCTACCTGGAGCTGCTGTGCCGCCGGGTCACGTACGTCGGCGAGGGCGAAGCCGCCCGGCTTGTGAAGATCTGCCACAACCTGATGCTGGGCGTGGTCACCCAATGCCTGGCCGAGATCACCGTGCTGGCCGAGAAGGGCGGCGTCGCCCGGGCCGACTTCCTGGAGTTCCTCAACGACAGCGTGATGGGCTCGACCTTCACCCGCTACAAGTCGCCCGCCCTGGTCAACCTGGATTTCACGCCCACCTTCACGCCCGCCCTGCTGCTCAAGGACTTCCACCTCGGCTTCGAGGCCGCGCGCGCCATGAACGTCTCGATGCCGCTGGCCGCGGCCACCGAGCAGATCGTGCAGGGCCTGCAGGGCACCAAGGGCAACGAGGTCGACTTCGCTGCCCTGATCGAGCTGTGCGCCGAGGCCTCCGGCCTCGTGCTCGAGCCCGAGCACGTCGAGGTCGACGATGGGCTCAGCCCGCTGCTGCCGAGCCCCAACGGCGCCGACCCGGCCCGGGCCCCCGCGCCGCAGCCGTAGTCCGCAGCTCCGGGGCTCAGCCGGCCAGCATGGCCAGCGGATGCTCGAGCAGCTCGCGCAGCCGGGCCAGGAAACGGGCGCCGTCGGCCCCGTACAGGATCCGGTGATCGCAGGCCAGTGTCAGGTGGATCGTCGGCCGGGCTACGACCCCCCCGGATTCGTCGGCGACCGGGCGCAGCCGGAGCGAGCCGACGGCGAGGATCGCGGCCTGCGGCGGGTTGACCACGGCCGAGAAGCTGTCGATCCCGAACATCCCCAGATTGGAGATCGAGAACGTGCCGCCCGACAGCTCGGCCGGCGTGATCGAGCCGTCGCGCACCCGGGCCGCCAGCGCTCGTGTCGTCTGCGCGATGTCGGTCAGCGAGCGCTGGTCGGCGTCGAAGATGGTGGGCACCAGGAGCGCATCCTCGGCGGCCACGGCGATCCCGACGTTGACCCGTTCGTACTGCTCGAATTCGCCGTCGCGGTACGCGCCGTTGACGCGCGGGAACTCGCGCAGCGCGAGCGCGGCCGCCTTGACCAGCAGGTCGTTGTAGGACGGCGGGCGCTCGAAGGACTCCCGCAGCCGCTCGCGCAGCTCGACGGCCTGGCTCATGTCCACCTCGCAGCGCAGCTCGAAGTCGGGCACCGTGGCCCGTGACTCGGCCATGCGGCGGGCGATCGTCTGCTGCAGGCGGGTGAGCGGCATGCGGCTCGCCGCGCCCTTGGCGCGGCCGGCATCGCCGGCGCCGTTCGCGGCCGCCAGGGCGGGGGCCTGCACGGCGGAGGCGGTGGACGCCGCGGAGGCCGCGGTGCGCTCGACATCCGCGCGGATGACCCGGCCCTGGGGTCCCGAGCCGGTCAGCCCGGCCAGGTCCACGCCGAGCTCGGCCGCGATCCGCCGGGCCAGGGGGGAGGCCTTGACGCGCCCTCCGTCGCCGGCCGGCGTTTCGCCCGGGTCGCCGACGGTGGCGATCAACGCGCCGACGGCCACGCTGTGCCCAACCTGGGCGGCGATCCGCAGGATCGTGCCGTCCTGCTCAGACTCGTAGGTCACGCTGGCCTTGTCGGTTTCCACCTCGACCAACGGCTCGCCCTCCTTGACCTCGTCGCCCTCGCTCACGAACCAGGTCAGGATCGTTCCCTCCTCCATCGAGTCCGACAGGCGCGGCATGACGATGTCGACGGCCATTGATCCCTCCCTCCACTCGTGGCTCGCTGCAAACGTTTGCGATAGCATCGTAACGCAAGCTTGCGCGAGCGGTGAAACGAGTCGGGAGGGAGACGGCATGGCCAGGGTCCAAGCCCCGGAGCAGCAGCAGACGACCGGCGCCTATCTCGACGCCTACGCGCGGATGCTGCTGATCCGGCAGTTCGAGGCGGCGATTCATCGCCTGTTCCTGCGCGGGGAGGTGCACGGCACCACGCATCTGTACGCCGGCCAGGAAGCGGTCGCAGTCGGCGTCTGCATGGCCCTCGAGCCCGGCGACTACGCCGCCGGCACCTACCGCGGTCACGGCCATGCGCTGGCCAAGGGCACCGACCCGGAGCCGCTGATCGCCGAAATGCTGGGCCGGGCGACCGGGGTCTGCGGCGGCCGGGCCGGCTCGATGAACGTGATCGACCTCGAGCACGGGTTGGTGGGCTGCTACGGGATCGTTGGCGGCTCGATCGCCGCCGCGCTCGGGGCCGGCCTGTCGGCCAAGCGCCAGGGGCGGGTCGCGGTCTGCTTCTTCGGGGACGGGGCGACGAACCAGGCCTACTTCCACGAGTGCCTGAACCTGGCCGCGATCCAGTCGCTGCCGGTCGTGTTCGTGTGTGAGAACAACCTGTATGCCGAGTTCACGCCGCTGGCTGATGCCACCGCCGGCGCCGACATCGCCGCCCGCGGCGCCGCCTACGGCGTGCCCTCGGCCGTCGTGGACGGCAATGACCTGTGGGCGGTCCGCGCGGCCGCGGCCGAGGCCGTCGGACGCGCCCGCGGCGGACAGGGCCCGACGCTGCTCGAGTGCAAGACCTACCGTCACTACGGCCATTCCAAGAGCGACCCGGCCCCGTACCGGACCAAGGAGGAGGTCGAGGCGTGGTTCGAACGTGATCCGCTCAAGCTCGCTCGCACCCGCCTGGCCCAGGATGGAGTTGCGGAGGAGCAGCTCGCCGCCACCGAGCAGGCCGTCACCGCGCAGATCGAGGCGGCGGTCGAGAGCGCGCTCGCCGCCCCCTATCCGGATCCGGTGCAGGACGCGGCCACGGAGTTCAGCTCATGAGCACGCTCGAATTCCGGGTGGCGATTCGCGACGCGCTGGCCGAGGAGCTCGAGCGCGACCCCTCGGTCGTGTTCTTCGGGGAGGACGTGGCCGTGGCCGGCGGGGTGTTCAAGGCCACGCCGGACCTGTTCAAGCGCTTCGGCCCCGAGCGCGTGTTCGACACGCCGATCTCCGAGCTGGCGCTGGCCGGCGCCGCCTACGGCGCGGCGGTGACCGGGCTGAGGCCGGTGTTCGAGGTCATGTTCGGGGACTTCATGGCCCTGCCGATGGACAGCCTGGTCAACCAGGCGGCGAAGTTCTGGTACGTGAGCAAGGAGCAGGGAACGGTGCCGCTCGTCGTCCGCTCTGCGGTCGGGGCCGGCGGGCGCTTCGGGGCGATTCATTCTCAGACCCACGGCACCTGGTATCAGGGCGTGCCGGGCCTGAAGATCGTGTTCCCCTCCTCACCCGCCGAGGCCAAGGGGCTGCTCAAGGCCTCGATCCGGGATGACAACCCGGTGGTGTTCCTGGAGCACAAGCGCCTCTACTCGGTCAAGGGTCCGGCGCCGACCCCGGAGCAGGAGGTGATCCCGCTCGGCCAGGCCGGCATCGCCCGTCCCGGTGATGACTTGACTTTGGTCTCGATCGGCAAGGGAGTCGCCGACGCCCTGGCGGCGGCCGAGACGCTGGCCGCCGAGGGGATCTCGGTCGAGGTGGTCGACCTGCGCACGCTGCGCCCGCTCGACCTCGAGACGGTCCTGGCCTCGGTCGCGCGCACCAACCGCATCCTCGCCGTCGAGGAGGGTCCCCGCACCGGAGGCTGGGCCGCCGGACTGCTGGGTGCGGTCGCCGAGGAGGGGCTGCACGATCTGGACGACGCCTGGATCCTGGCCACCGCCGAGACGCCGATCCCGTACAGCCCGACGCTCGAGGACGCCTTCCTGCCCCAGGCCGAGGCGATCATCGAGAGTGTCCGCTCGCGGTCCGGCCTGGCCGCCCCGCGCTTCTGACGCCGGCCCCGAGCACGGCGGTCGCCGGCCGGCGGACGCTCAGCCGGTGACGGCGCCGTTGGCGCGGGCGGCCGAGGCCTCGGCGGGCGCCAGACCCGCGTCGGTGCCGGCCAGGACTTCGCCGTGGCGCACGCCGACCGTCTTCAGGAACCGCTGCTGGCCCAGGGTCAGGGCGATGAAATGACCGAGCTCGATCAGCTGGGGCTCGGTGAAGTGCCTGTGCAGCCTCTCCCACAGGTCATCGGCAGCCAGGGTCGGGTCCCAGGCGATGGCCATGGCCCACTCGAGCGCGGTCCGCTCACGCTCGTCAAAGCGGTCGGAGCGCTCGAACTCGAGGATCTCATCGACCTTGTCCTCGGTGGCGCCCTCCTGCTGGGCCTGCCCCGACCGCTGGCCGCCGCAGTACTCGCACTGCACTGACTTGGAGATGTAGAGCCGGCACAGCTCCTTGATCGCATGGTCGGTGACGCCCTGGCGGAAGAACACCTCCCAGGCATGGTTGAACGCCTTCATCACCTCGGGATGGTGCAGGCGGATCGCCTGGCTCTCCGGGCGCGGCGTTCCGAGCGTGCGTGCTCGCTCCATGATCGCCCGCAGCTCCGGGTCGTGCACCGTCGCCGGGTCGACATAGCTGATGTGGGTCATCTGCCTGCGTCCGCCTCTCAGATCGCGATCGCCATGGAGCTGGTCTCGAATCAGACGTTCCAGGGCTGGCTGCAAACGTTTGCAACAAGCCTACCGCGCGCCAGGCGACCGTGTCAACGGGTTCGTCGAACCGGCGGCGACGGTTGCGGCGGCTTCAGGATCGACCGCCGTCGCCTTCACCGAGGTGCCGGGCAACTGGCGCGCGTTCGCGCGCCAGCGGCGCCGCTGGGCGCGCGGGATGATCGAGGGGCTGCGCGACCATGGCTTCGGTCTGCTGCGGAAGGCGAATCTGTACTCGCACTCCGTGGCCGGCAACTTCCTGTTCCCGTTCCTGGACGCGTGCTTCACACTC
>DASVYO010000052.1:0-19718 GCA_036392135.1 Solirubrobacteraceae bacterium | reverse complement strand
CGCAGCGCCCGCGCCGGCACCCGGGAGCCGGGATGCCAGCGGCCGGCCCGCGTGCCGGCCGCGCGGCTGGCCACGAACGCGACCCGCTGATCAGATCCGAACACGGCCACACGCCCGAGCCCGGCCGTGCCGGTCGTGCAGTAGCGGAATGAGCGGCCGGGGCGTGAGGCGGGCTGCCCGCCCGCGTACAGCACCGACTCCACGCCGGCCCCCAGCCTGAGAGCACCGATCCCAGTCGCACTGAGCCGGCTCGACGCGGGGGTGCAACCGGCAGCGGGCACTCCGTAGGCCCGCTCCCACATCTCCAGATAGGCCTCGGCCCCGTGGAACATGTCGGCCACCATCGCCCCATGAGTGAGCTGCGAGAGCTCCTGGAGCCAGTCGGCGAACATGCCGTAGTTGGCCACGCCGTCCTTGTTGAGATCGAACACCCGCTGGCCCCACCGCTCGCGGCCGAACGTGACCCGGCCGTCGAAGGACCGGAACGGGTAGGGGATCGGGCTGGTCGTGTCGGGGGCACTCTCCTCAGCCAATCCGTTCATGTCGGCGCCGTAGCCAAAGCCGGCGCCGTTGTAGAAGCGGTGGTTGCGCATGGTCAGGCCGGTCTTCCACTGGTCGATGAACGAGGCCGGCGAGGAACCCGCGATCGGGGTCACGAAGCCCCCGAGGTTGTAGATCCGGGTGTTCTCCTGCGGAGAGTCCCAGCTGTGGGCGGAGATCACCCCCGAGTAGTGGTGGGCCTCGAGCACGCCCAGCGTCTGATCCGCGGTCAGCGCGTCCATGTGGTCGAGCTCGACGATGAAATGCTGATTGACCATCTGGTTGATCAGATAGGTGCCGAGCGGCGTCAACCCGCGGGTGTTGCAGTGCGGGGGCGGTGGATACAGCGGCAGCTGTCCCTGCAGCTGGCCAATCGGGCTGATCGCCCGCCGGCGGCGTAGTCCGTTGGGTACCGCGGGCAGCGTGGGCAACAGGGACTGACCGGCCGGCCCGCGGAGGATCGTGGACAGGCCCCCGCCGGCCGGCAGCGCGTTCATCTGCGTCGAGTCGTGCTCGGGCCCGGTGCAGGTCTTGATGTGCCAGAACTCGCCGGTCTCGAGATGGTTGCCTCCGTTGACGAGGATGCCCAGTTCGCCCGCGTCCATCTTGGTGCCGCCGAACGCGTTGTCGAACTTGTGGACCGGGAAGAAGGTGCTGACGCCGAGCCTGCGCACCTCCCTCAACCCGGCGTCGACCTGGGAGCGGTCGCACTTGGGCACGCCGAGGTACTCGCCGCAGTTGAACAGATCGGAGACCTCGATCCCCTCGACCACGGCCAGCTTGCCGGCGTTGATCACCCGCCGGGCCTGGAAGGGGTTGGTGACGATCCGGAAGAAACCCTTGCCCGGGCCGCCGGACTGCGCGTCGATGTAGTTCTGCAGGGCGCGCAGGTCCCTGGCCTGGATATGCACGCTGGACATGTCGTTGCACGGGTTGTGACGCTTGGTCATCAGAGTGCAGAGAGCCTCGTTGTCGACCAGCTGGGTGACCATCACGCGCAGACCTGCCTTCCAGGCCCGCTCGATACCGGTGTAGTAGTCACCCTCCTCGGCCAGGTCGGTCGGCGAGGGCCAGTCTCTGAACGTCGGCCAGCCCTGCGTGTCGTGCGGGTGGGCCGGCTGGCCGTAGTCGACGAAGCTCTCCACCTGGCCGTTGGTGCCCGTCTCATACGGTGCGCAGTCGGGCAGCGCGACGGGGATCCCGAACGCATCCCAGGGGCGCCCGCAATGGAAGTCGCCGCCCAGGAACTCGAACGCGGTCACATGGGTGTGGGCGTCGATCGTGCCCTGGACGGTCGCCTCGGGGCTGGCGCCCCTGAAGGTCTGGCCAAAGGCGTCGACGCCACCCTCGGGGTAGACCGCGCATCCGGTCGCGGGGAGGAACGTGACCGCCACCCCGTTCCCGCTACTGGCGTCGGTCATCCGAAAGCCCTGCCGGGCGCTGCCCCTGACCACCCACAGGGTGCTCTGATCGGCATCGGGGACGGGCGCCATGGCCGGGCCGAGGAAGTCCCCGCGGGTGCCGTAGACGAGATACTCGCCGAGGGCCGCCGGCTGCATCCGGAACGGTGCGTCGGTGGCGGCGATCTCGCCGCCCCCGGAACGGAGGCGATAGCAGCCGTGGGCCAGCGAGTAGCGGGTGCTGGGGGCCGGTGGCGGCGCGGCCGTGTGCGGCTGCGCGGTGCCCGCAGTCGCCGTTCCGGCCACCGACGCGGAGCCTCCGAGCCGGGGAAGGCCCACGAGGGCGAGAACCAGCATCGCCGGCACCACCAGCCCCGGCGCCGCGCGCCTCATCGCGTCCGCTCCTCGAGCATCAGGACCACGGAATCATACGCCTGACCAGTTATCTGGTGCAACGCAATCTCGCAGGTCCGGTTGCTCGAAACGGCGGCGTCGAAGTGGCGCCCGTCGAGCTCGCGGACCACGTCCTCGAGGGCTGAGGCGGGCAGCTCGGGGTAGGCCAGCCCGCGGTCGCCGGCCATTCCGCAGCAGCTCGTGCCGGCGGGGACGACCACCTCCTCGGCCAGCCGCTCGGCGATCGCCCGCAGCTTGCCGGCCAGCCCGAGCTGGGTGCAGGCGCACGTCGGGTGGACCAGCACCGAGCCCTGCCGCGGGCCGAGCGGCAGGCGCTCGAGCAGATGATCATGAACCCAGGCCACCGAGTCGAGCACGTCGACGCCGTCGGTCTCGAGCTCCGACACCACTCCCAGCGTGCACGAGCTGGCGTCCAGGACCACGGGCAGCCGTCCCCCGTCGCTCCAGCGCTGCAGCGCGGCCGCGGTGCGCGCGGCCATCTGCGCGTGACCGTCGCGGTAGCCCTTGGAGCTCCACGGCACACCGCAGCAGTGACCCGCCACGTCGTCGGGGATCCAGACCGGCAATCCGGCGCGCGCGGACACCGAGACCAGCGCCTCGGGGAGCGTCGGGCGGGCGGCGCCGCCCCGTCCCCGCCCGAAGATGCGGTTCAGGCAGGCCGGCAGGTAGACGGCGGCGGCGCCCTCGCGCGTGGTGGCCGGCAGACCTGCCGGGGCGCTGCGCGGCATGGCCTCGGTCCAGGCCGGAAGCGCTCCGGCGCCGGCGCGCCGGCTGAACCTCTCGGTCGCCTCGGCCAGGCGACGATCGCCGAGCACCCGGGCGGCCAGCGCGCCGGCCCTCAAGCCGCCGCGGGCGGCGCCCTCCACGCGGGCATAGCGGTGCGCGAGCGCGGCCGCGGTCCGCTCGGCTCGTGCCCCGTGCGTGCGCGTGCGAAGCTCCTTGACCAGGCGGCCGGTGTCGATCGCCACCGGACACGCGCCGGCGCATGAGCTGTCGGCGGCGCAGGTATCCAGTCCGTCATAGCCGTACTCGCGCAGGAGCGCCTCACGGACCGGGGAGCCCTCGGGCTGGCGCGCCATCTCGCGGCGCAGGACGATCCGTTGCCGCGGCGTGGTCGTGAGGTTCCGCGACGGGCACACCGGCTCGCAGAACCCGCATTCGATGCACTTCGTGGCCACCGCCTCGATCTCGGGCACGCTCTTCAGGTTGCGCAGGTGCACGCCGGGATCGCGGTTGAGGACGACCCCGGGGCCGAGGATCCCAGCCGGATCGGCGAGCCGCTTGACCCGCCACATGATCTCGGTCGCCTCACTGCCCCACTCGCGCTCGACGAACGGGGACATGTTGATTCCGGTCCCGTGCTCGGCCTTCAGCGAACCGTCGTACTTGTCGATGATCAGCGCGACCAGCGCGTGCATGAACTTGTCGTAGCGCTCGAGGTCGGCGGCCACGCCGAAGTCCGGGGTGAGGATGAAGTGCAGGTTGCCGGCCGACGCGTGCCCGGCCAGCCCGGGCAGGAACCCGTGCTCGGTCAACAGCGCCTGCAGGTCCTGGGCGGCCTCGGCCACGCGCGCCGGCGGCACGCAGACGTCCTCGATGATCATCGTCACACCCGGCGCCCGGACGGCGGCCAGCAGACCCTGCATCCCTTCCCGGACGCGCCACAGGAGCTCGATCTCCTCAGGCGCGTGGGTGAAACGGACAGCCGCCTCGCCGCCCAGCAGAGGGCGGCCGGACAGGATCTCCCGGGCGGCGGCCTCCGGCGCGGCCAGCTTCTCCGGGGCATCGGCGCGGAACTCGATCAGCAGCGCGGCCGAGGTCGGCGGCAGCTCCTTCCAGGCCTCGGGCGCGCCCGGCATGTTGTAGGCGGCGGCGATCAGGGTCGGGGCCACCATCAGCTCGGTCGCGGTCGCGCCCGCTTCGACCAGCGGCCCGACGGCCGCGGCGGCACTGTCCAGGTCCTCGAAGCCGATCAGGGCCAGAGCGGTGTGCCGGCCCAGGGGCACCGTCTCGAACACCGCCTCGGCCACGAACGCCAGCGTGCCCTCGGAGCCCACCACGAGGCGGCGGAAGATCTCCAGCGGGGTGCTCGCGTCCAGAAACGCGCACAGCCGGTAGCCAGTCGTGTTCTTGATCTCGAACTTGCGCTCGATCCGCTGCTTGAGCTCCGGGTGGGCGCGAATCTGCTCCCGGATCTCGAGCAGACCAGCGGCCAGCTCGGGGGCAGCCTGCGCAAATCGCTCCTCGGCGCCGGGCAGAGCGGTGTCGATCACGGTGCCGTCGGCGAGCACGAGGGTCATCGAGCTCACCGTCCGGTAGGAGTCCTGCACCACCCCGCAGCGCATGCCCCCCGAGTTGTTGGCGATCACGCCGCCGGCGCAGGCGATATTGGTGCTGGCCGGGTCGGGGCCGAGCCGCCGCTCGTAGCGGCGCAGCAGCCGGTTGACGTAGCCGAGCGTGGCTCCGGGAGCCACGCGCGCCCGCGCCCCGGCCTCCTCCACGCGGGCCTGCTGCCAGTGGCGGCGGACATCGACCAGGATCGAATCGGTCTGCGACTGGCCGTTGAGCGACGTGCCGCCGGCCCGGAACACGATCGGGGCCGACAGCGCGGCCGCGGTGCGCAGCAGCTTCACCACATCCTCGACATCCCGCGGGGCCACCACGGCCTGGGGGATCAGCCGGTAGGGACTGGCGTCCGAGGCGTAGCGGATCAGGTCGGTGGCGCGGTGCAGCACGCGGTCGGCGCCAAGGGCCTCGGTCAGGCGCTCCCGCATGCGCTCAGGCGTCCCGCCCGCGACCCAGTCCGGAGCCCGGTCGCCGGCCGGCCGGCCGTGCCGCTCGGGACCGGGAGCGGTCACGGGTCGCAGGCGCGGGGGCGCCATCACTCGATCCACATGCCCGAAGCGACGGGAACCTGAACCAGGCGCGGGCCGTCCTGGTCGGCCACGGCCTCCCGCAGCATGTGGGTCAGCTCCTCCCGGCCGCCCACCTCCGTGGCGTTCATGCCGTACGCGCGCGCCACCGCCGCCACGTCAAGACCGGGCAGATCCAGGCCGGGGGCGCCCTGCACCTGCTCGAGCATCGAGAACCACTTGAGGATCATGTACTCGTCATTGCGCAGGATCAGGAAGGTCACCGGCACCTTGTAGGCGACCGCGGTCCACAGTGCGGTGATCCCGTATTGAGCGGATCCTTCGCCGAGCACGCAGACCACGGGCCGGCTGCGCTGCGCCAGCTGTACCCCCACCCCGGCCGAGATCCCGAAGCCGAGGCCGCCGCTGGCGCAGAAGTAGTAGCTACCCGGCCGTCCGAGACGGAGGCGGTTGCGCAGCGCCATCGTGCTGGACGGGGTTTCCACGACCGCGATCCCGTCCTGCGGCCACGCCTCGGCGAGGGCGGCCATCGCCTCGGTGCCGCTCATCGGGTCGGCCTTCTGCGGCTCGCCCAGCGGCGGCCGCCCGTCGGGCAACGGGCGTTGCGTCTCGGGTACGAGCTCGACCAGGGTGGCCAGCGCCAGGCCGACATCGCCCAGGATCGCGTCCCCCATCGGGGCTCGGGCGGCCTCGCTCGGATCGCTGGTCAACACGACGAGCTGGCTGCCCTCGCCCAGCAGCGAGCCGGGGATGTACGGGTAGTAGGGGAACACCGAGGAGCCGACGACCAGGATCAGGTCGTGGTCCTTGAGCGTCTCGGCGATCGGCCCGATGGCCGGTGGCAGCGCGCTGATGAACTGCGGGTGGTTCTCGGGGAAGCCGATCCGCGAGCCGCCGGTGACGGGGCTGGCCCAGACGGGCAGGTGCTGCTTCTCGGCCAGGGCCACCGCCGCCTCCCAGCCGCCCGAGGCATCGATGTCGGGGCCCGCCACCAGCACCGGCCGCTCGGCCGCGGCCAGGCGGGCGGCGAGCGCGGTCAGGGACTCCGGATCAGCGGCAGTGCGCCCGATGACCCGCCGCGCCTGGGCGTGACCGGAGCGGTCCGCGTCCGCCTCCTGGTTCCAGTCATCCATCGGAATGGACACGAAGGCCGGGCCGCGCGGCGGCAGCATCGCATGATGGATGGCTCGCGCCAGCGCCCCCGGGACGTCCTGCGCGCGGGGCGGCTCGTGGCTCCACTTGACGTACGGCTGGGGTCCGACGACCGCATCGCGGTTGGTCAGATTGGCCTCGATCGTGATCTGGGGCCGGACCTGCTGGCCGGCCGTGATCACGAGCGGGGACTTGTTGGCCTGGGCGTTGAAGATGCCGCCGACCGCGTTGCCGACCCCCGGGGCGGTGTGCAGGTTCACGTGCGTGGGCCGGCCGGTGGCCTGCGCATAGCCGTCGGCCATCCCCATCACGGCCAGCTCCTGGAGACCGAGGATGTAGGTGAAATCGTCCGGAAAATCGGCCAGCATCGGCAGCTCGGTCGAGCCGGGGTTGCCAAAGATCGTCGTCATGCCGTGGGCACGGAGCAGATCGAAGGTCGCTTCACGAACGGTGGCCACAGCTGTCCTCCTCCTCGGGGTGGGTGAGCGGGACCCTATAGCGGACAGCGTCGCCACGGCGGCGCCCCCGGGGACCGTCCTCAGATGAGCTCGCCGCCTCCCCGGTCAGGGCCTGCCGCCGGTGACGGCCCCGCCTACGACGAGCCGGCCGGGGTCAGCCGGCCGTACTGGCGGCGCGCCATCTCGTCGCGCACCGCCTGAAGCTGCCCGACGTTGAGGATGCGCGGCGTCCCGATCGTCGCCGCCTGCCAGTAGACGGTGGCGACCCACTCGAGCAGCCGGATGCGCTCCATCGCCGTATCGAGGTCCTCGCCGATCGTCAGGGCCCCGTGGTTGGCCATCAGCACCGCGCTGCGATCCTGGAGCGCGTCCAGGGTGGCGTCGGCCAGCTCGGTGGTCCCGAAGGTGGCGTAGCGAGCCACGCGGACCGGGCCTCCGAGGGCCACGATCTGGTAGTGCACGGCCGGCAGCTCCTCGAGCACACAGGCCAGCGCCGTGCTCACCGGTGCGTGGGCGTGGATGACCGCCCCCGTCCCGAAGCGCCGGTAGGCCCCGAGGTGCAGGGCGAGCTCCGACGTGGCCGGCGCTCCCTCGACCGGCGCGCCGTCGAGGTCGACGATGCTGACGTCGTCGGCGCTGAGGTTGGACAGTGTCGCCCCGGTGCTCGTGATGGCGATCCGGTCCCCGCGCCGCACGGAGACGTTCCCGGCCGTGCCGACAGCCATCCCCGCGCCCGCGAGCTGACGCGCCACCGTGGCCACCGCCTGCCGATCGTGCTCGAGCATGGCGCGATCGTAGCCCGACGCGCCACTATCCTTTTTGAAGCATGACCACCTTCCGGCGACTGCTCGGCTTTCTGCGCCCCTACCGAAGGGGCGTCATCTGGTCGTTCGTGCTCGCCTTCGGAGCGCTCGGCGGCACGGTCCTGATCCCCTTCCTGACCGGCGTGGCGATCAACGCGATCCGCGCCCGCCACCATTCCGAGCTGATCCTCCTGGCTGTCGCCATCACCGCCGCCGGCCTGGTTCGGCTGGTCCTGAGCGTGCTGCGGCGCATGGTCGCGGGCCGGGTATCGCTCGGCGTCGAGCTCGACCTGCGCAACCGGCTGTACGGTCAGCTGCAACGTCTCGAGCTGTCGTTCTTTGACCGGCAGCAGACGGGACAGCTGATGTCGCGGGCCACGGTCGACCTGCAATCGGTGCGCTTCTTCCTCGGCTACGGCCTGATCTTCATCGCCCAGTCGCTGGTGACGATCCTGCTGGCGGCGGTGGCCATGTTCATCCTTCAACCCGGTCTGGCCGCGATCTCGCTGGCCCCGGTCCCGTTCGTGGTCCTGATCGCCAACCGCTACGGCCGCAAGTCACGCCCGGCCATGCAGGAGGCGCAGCAGCGCATCGCCGAGCTCACCGCCGACGCCGAGGAGAGCGTCTCCGGGGTCCGGGTCGTCAAGGCCTTCGCCCAGGAGGAGCGTCAGCTGATGCGTTTTGGTCATTCCGTGCAGCGCGTGTTCGATCAGCAGCTGCGGGCCACGCGCATACAGGCCCTGTACGGACCCCTGATCAGCTTCCTGCCCAACCTCGGTCTGGCGGCGATCCTGCTGTTCGGGGGTCGTCAGGTGATCGACGGCTCGCTGAGCGTGGGCGCGTTCACCGCGTTCTACGCCTACCTGCTGATGCTCATCTCGCCGATGCGCACGCTCGGCTACATGCTGGGCGCCGCGCAGCGCTCGACCGCCTCCGGCGCGCGCATCTTCCAGATCCTGGACCGCGAGCCCGAGATCGTCTCCCCGCCCGGCGCCCCGCCGCTTCCCGACGGCCGGGGCCGGGTCGAGCTGTGTCGCGCCGGCCTCACGTTCGCCGGGAGCACGCACCCGGCCCTGAGCGACATCAGCCTCGAGATCCCGGCCGGCCAGACGGTCGCGCTGGTCGGCGCGATGGGCTCAGGCAAGTCGGCCCTCGTCCAGCTCCTGCCCCGGCTCTACGACGTCACCGAGGGCGCCGTGCTGGTGGATGGCGCCGATGTCCGGACGGTGCAGCTCGAAAGCCTGCGCAGCGCGATCGCCGTGGTCAACGATGACCCGTTCCTGTTCTCGGCGACGGTGCATGAGAACATCGCCTACGCGCGGGCGGAGGCGAGCCGGGAGGAGGTCGTGCGGGCGGCCACGGCCGCTCAGGCCGCGGACTTCATCGAGCGCCTGCCGGACGGCTATGACACGCGCATCGGCGAGCGCGGCCTGACCCTGTCCGGCGGTCAGCGCCAGCGGATCGCGATCGCCCGGGCGATCCTGGCCGACCCGCGAATCCTCATCCTGGATGACGCCACCTCCTCGGTCGACGCCTCCACCGAGCAGGAGATCAAGAGCGCCCTGGCCGAGGTGCTGGCCGGCCGCACGACGTTCGTGATCGCCCACCGGCTGTCGACGATCGCCCTGGCCGACCGGATCATCGTGCTCGAGGACGGCCGGGTGGCTGACGACGGCACCCACGCCGAGTTGCTCGAACGCTCCGACCTGTACCGGGAGATCGTCGAGAAGGGCATGCCCGACCAGGTGTTCCTGAACCGCAAGCCGGCCGAGCCGGCGGAGCTGGCCGGATGAGCGCCTCCTCCGAGAAGACAGCCGAGGCCCGAACGCGACGTGCGCGTTCGCTGGACCTCCGCCGCCGGTTGAGGGAGACCGGGGGCCGCGGGCGCAAGCTGCGCGGACTGGCGGAGCTGCTGGGGCCCTACCGGTGGCGCGTGGCGGGCATGTTCATCGCCCTGGTCGCGGCCACGGTCAGCGCGCTGGCCCCGGCCCCGCTGGCCAAGATCGCCATCGACCAGGGCATTCGCCATCGCGACACGGGCACCCTCGACCTGGTCGTGGTCGCCTTCCTGGCCTCGGCCGTGATCTACGGCGTGGCCACCTACGCCCAGACCTACCTGGTCGGCTGGGTCGGGCAGCGCGCCCTGCAGGACCTGCGCGTGAAGCTGTTCAGCCATCTGCAGGCTCTGTCCATCAGCTTCTATTCGCGCAACCGGGCCGGGGTGATCATCTCCCGGATCACCAACGACGTGGAGGCGCTCGATCAGCTCGTTGAGGATGGCCTGGCCACGCTGATCCAGTCCAGCCTGACGCTGATCGGCGTCGTGGTCATCCTGCTGGTCCTCGACTTCCACCTCGCCCTGCTGACCTTCATCGCGCTGCCCGTGCTGGCCCTCGGCGGTCTGGCCTTCCGGATCGCCTCCGCCGACGCCTATCGGCTGACCCGCGAGAAGATCGCCGGCATCACCGGCTACCTGCAGGAGACGCTGTCCGGAATCCGCGTGGTCCGCGCCTTCGGCCAGGAGCGCCAGCACCTGCGCGCCTTCCGCGGCCTCAATGAGGAAAACCGCGAGGCCAACATGACCACGGTGCGCCTGAATGCGGCCTACTTCCCGGCCGTCGAGCTGCTGTCGGCCCTGGTCACCGTGGAGATCCTGATCATCGGCGGCATCGAGGCGATCAACGGTCACACCTCGACCGGCGTGGTGTTCGCGTTCATCGCCGCGCTGAACAACTTCTTTGACCCGATCCAGCAGCTCTCCCAGCTCTACACGACCTACCAGTCGGGCATGGCCGCGCTGGACAAGATCTTTGGCCTGCTGGCCGAGGAGCCCGAGATCGTCGATGCCCCCGGCGCTCGGGAGTTGCCCCGGATCGCCGGCGAGCTGCGCTTTGCTCACGTCTCGTTCCGTTACGGCGCCGACCCCGGCAGCGCCTGGGCGCTGCGCGAGCTGGACCTGACCATCGCCCCAGGCGAGACCGTCGCGCTGGTCGGGGAGACCGGCGCCGGCAAGTCGACGTTCGCCAAGCTCGTGGCGCGCTTCTATGACCCGACCGAGGGCGCGATCCTGGTGGACGGGCACGACCTGCGCTCGGTCACCGCGCACTCGCTGCGCTCCCAGATGGGGATGGTGCCCCAGGAGGGCTTTCTGTTCAGCGGCAGTGTCCGCGAGAACATCGCCTTCGGGCGTCCCGACGCGGCCGATGAGGAGATCCGCGACGCCGCCCGGGCGGTCGGCGCCGATGACTTCATCATGGCCCTCGATGACGGCTATGACACCCAGGTCGGCGAGCGCGGCGTGCAGCTGTCGGCCGGCCAGCGTCAGCTGGTGGCCTTTGCCCGGGCGCTGGTCGCCGACCCGCGCATCCTGGTCCTGGACGAGGCGACCTCCAACGTGGACGTGCACACCGAGAGCCTCATCGAGGAGGGCCTGCGCCGGCTGGTCCTCGGCCGGACCTCGATCGTGATCGCCCACCGGCTGTCGACGATCCGCCACGCCTCGCGGATCCTGGTCATGGAGCACGGCGAGATCGTCGAGCAGGGCACCCATGATGAGCTGCTCGACGCCGGTGGCCGCTACTGGCGGCTGTACCGGGACTGGGCCGAGCAGGCCGCGGCCTGAGGGCCTCGGGGCGCGGGCCCCAGCGATCGCCTGACCGCGGCGACCGTATCCTCCGGTTATGAATGCCCACGTCTCGGGCCTGGCCGTGACGCCCGTCAAGGGCACCCGGGTCCGGGCGGTGGCGCGGATCGAGCTTGGCGTGAACGGGGCTCGAGGCGATCGCGCCTTCTACGTCATCGATGCCGGCGGGCGCATGCAGAACGGCAAGCAGCTCGGCGAGCTGCAGGCCATCGTCGCCGACCACGACAGCGAGCGGGGACGGCTGCGGCTGGACTTTCCCGACGGCACACGGGCCGAGGACACGCTCGACTACGGCGACCCCGTCGAGACACGCTTCTTCTCCCGGACCATGACCGCCCGCCCGCTGGCCGGCCCCTGGTCTGAGGCGCTGTCGGCGTTCGTGGGCCGGCCGGTGCGGATCGTCGCGCCGGACGCGCCGGCGGTCGATCGCGGGTCCCGGGCGGGGGCGTCGATCATCTCCCGCGGCTCGCTGCAGCGCCTGGCTGAGGAGGCGCGGATCGATGCCGTGGACGGCCGGCGGTTTCGCATGCTGGTGGAGATCGACGGGATCGGCGCCCATGAGGAGGACGGCTGGATCGGCCGCCGGGTGCGGATCGGCGAGGCCCTGGTGGCCGCGCGGGGCAACGTCGGACGCTGCCTGGTCACCAGCCGGGACCCGGAGACCGGGGAGGTCACGCTACCGACCCTCGACCTGCTCGGCAGCTACCGCCGCGCGGTCAACTCGACCGAGCCACTGCCGTTCGGCATCTACGCCGAGGTGATCGAGCCCGGACCGGTACGGGTCGGCGACCCGGTGGCCGTCGAGGACTGAGGCCGGGTCCGTCCTCTAGGGTTCGCTGGCGATGAGCGCCACCCCCGAGAGCGAGCAGCGCGTCCGGATCGAGATCGCCGACCGCGTCGCCGTCGTCACCCTGACCCGGCCGGACAAGCACAACGCCCTGGATGTTCCCATGTTCGAGGGGATCCTGGCCGCCACCGAGCGGCTGCGGACGGAGTCCGGCATCCGCGCCGTGGTGCTCCACGGCGAGGGCCCCAGCTTCTGCTCGGGCCTGGATGTGATGAGCATCATGGCCTCCGGGAACGGCACGGAGGCCCTGCTCGAGCCGCTCCGGGGCGAGACCCCCAACTGGTTTCAGCGCGCCGCCTACGACTGGCTCCGGGTGCCGGCGCCGGTGATCGCGGCGCTGCATGGCAACTGTTTCGGAGGCGGGCTGCAGATTGCCCTCGGGGCCGACATCCGCTTCGCCACCGGCGACGCGCGGCTGTCGGTGATGGAGATCAAATGGGGCCTGGTCCCGGACATGGCCATGACTCGCACCCTTCCGCGCCTGGTCCGCCTCGACGTGGCCAAGGAGCTGACCTACACCGGCCGCGTGTTCAGTGGCACCGAGGCCGCCGAGCTGGGGCTGGTGACGCGCGTCAGCGACGATCCGCTCGTCGCCGCTCGCGAGCTGGCGGCCGAGATCGCCGCCAAGTCCCCCGACGCGGTCCGCGCCGCCAAGCGCCTGTTCGACGAGAGCTGGACCGGCTCCGCCGAGCAGACCCTGGCGCTCGAGGCGCAGCTGCAGCTCGGGCTGATCGGCTCCCCGAACCAGCTGGCCGCGGTCTCGGCCGGGTTCACGAAGGAGCCGGCGGAGTTCGTTGATCCGTAACGCCCTCGCCGAGCCTGGAACGTCTGGTCTTGTTGCGCCCGCCCCAGTTGGCGGTCTGGCTGTGACAGTTCGGGCACAGCAGCTGGAGGTTCTCGAGGCGGTTGTCGTTCCCATCACCGTTGATGTGATGGAGCTCAAGTGAAATCGGACTGGATCGCCAGCTGGACAAACCGCACTCTTCGCAGCGCGACCCCTTGAGCTCCGCCATCAGGAGACGAGACTTGACGTGGCTGCGGTTGCGACGTCGGCCGTTAGCGAGGATCTGACCGATTGGCTCCGATCGCGGCCTCGGCTTGATCGCCCCCCGCCGGATGGCGTCGGCCCAGGCGCTCCGACTGAAGCCGAACTTTCGCCGGCAGTCCGTGAGGGAATGGCCGGCCTCGTAGAAGGCAGCGATTTCGGTCCAGTTGTACCGGCGGGCAAAGTCGGGCCGGGCCTGAACCCCAAGGCTGCGCATGTGAAAGCAGACGGTCGGCCGCGACACGCCAAGCGCGGCGGCGATCTCGGCCTGCGTGAGACCTTGCTCGATCAGATCCTTGACCCGGCGGCGCGTTGCCCCCCGTTCAGGGCGGGCCCGCTCCTGGCGCCGGACGATGTCGCCGCGCTGGACCGCTCGATGCCAGGCACCATTTGAGATGCCGAACCGCGCCTGGCATTCGCCCATTCGATGGCCGGCATCGTAGAACTCGCGGATCGCCTCCCAGTCGTGCTTGCGACTTCGACCAGACACGAACGTATGTTCGCAAACGGGCCGGACGTAAAGTTCTCTCTTGGGGCTATCCTGTCCCGGACACTGCGGGGTCGTCTAATGGCAAGACGCCAGCCTCTGGAGCTGGTTATCGGGGTTCGAGTCCCTGCCCCGCAGTCTCTGCCGGGAGCATCGAGACCGAGTCAGGCCCGCCCCCGAGACTCGCCCCGCGGCTAGAACTCGTCGAGGTCCGTTGACAGGTCGGCGAGCTCGTCCTCGCGCCCGCCGATGTCCGTGCCGGAGGCAATCAGGCGCCGGGCCGCCTGCAGGTCCCCGGAGCGCCCGACCGAGAGCGCGCCGGCCACGCGGCCGCCCTCGAGGTAGAAGACCGAGAACGCGCCGCGGTCGAGCGAGCCCCGGAAGACCTCGCGGTCCCATTGATACGCGGGTCCGACGTACTCGATCGAGGCCCAGTCGCTGAGATCGGAGAAGAAGTAGGGCACGATGTCGTAGTCCTGCTCGCGGCCGAGCATGTTGAGCGCCGCCATCTTGCCCTGGCTGAAGGCGACGTCCCAGTGCTCGACTCGCATCCGGCGCCCGCCGTGGATGACGCTCTCGTACTCGGCCACGTCCCCGGCGGCGAACACGCCCGGCGCCTCGGTCTGCAGGCGGGCGTCGACGCGGATGCCGCCCGTGTCGCCGAGGGCCAGGCCCGCGCTGCGAGCCAGCATCACGTCGGGCATCACCCCCGCGCCGATGATCACCGCATCGGCCTCGAGCGCGAGGCCGGACTCGGTCAGGACCGTGGTCACCCGTCCGTCGGCACCCTCGAACCGGGCCAGCGCATCATCGCCGTACACCTCAACCCCGTGCTCGACCAGGAGGTCGTGGAAGAAGCGGGCGGCGGGCTCGCCGAACGCGCGACTGAGGACGACGGATTCGAGCATGACCAGCGTGCACCGGCTGCCCAGCTCGGTCAGCGAGGCGGCCACCTCGGCCGCGATGTAGGAGCCTCCGATCACCACCACGCGCTTGCCGGCGGCGTCCGCGCGGATCGCCTCGCTGTTGGCGAAGGTGCGCAGGTAGTGGATGCCGTCGAGCTCGCCGCCATCGACGTTGAGACGGCGGACGTTCGCGCCGGTGGCCAGCAGCAGGCGCTCGAAGCCGACCCGGGTCCGGTTCGAGAGCTGGACCTCGCGCTGCCCCAGGTCGAGCTTCATGGCCGAGGTCCGGGTCAGGACCTCGATCTGGTTATCGGCGTAGAACTCGGGCGGCTGGGCGAGCGCATCGCTGCGCTGCTCCGTGCCCCGCAGGTAGCCCTTGGACAGCGGCGGGCGCTCGTAGGGCAGGTCGGGTTCGCGGCCGACGATCACGATCGAGCCCTCGGCGCCGGCGCGGCGCAGCCAGCGGGCGCACTGGGCCGAGGCCAGGCCGCCGCCCACCAGCAGGAAGTCGACCGAGCGGTCGGCCATGGCCGCGTTACCTAGGGTGTCGTCCGGGCGCGTGGCACCCGAACTGTCTCGGGGCGGCGCACTAGCGGGCGCGGGAGGCCGCGGCGGTGCCGGGAGCGAACCGCGGCGTGATCTCACCCTCGAGACCGGGATCCAGGATCAGCAGGACCTGGTCGCCGGCCTGAATCAGGCTGTCGCCCTTGGGGACGAAGCCGGTCCCCTCACGGAGCACGGAGATGATCAGCGAGCCGTCGGGCAGGACCACGTCGCGGACCCGCAGGCCGGCGGCCGCCGAGCCCTCCCCCACCTCGAGCTCGATGATCTCCAGGTGCTCCTCCTCAAGGGCCAGCAGCTGGACGAGGCCGTATTCAGGGACCTCATGCTCGATCAGCCGGAGGATCAGGTCGGTGGCCGACACGGCAGGCTGGACACCGAGCAGCTTGAAGTGGCTGAGGTTGCGGGGGTTGTTGACCCGCGCCACGATCCGCTCACAGCCGTATTTCTCCTTGGCCACCTGGCAGATGAGGATGTTGTCCTCATCGTCGCCGGTCACGGCGATCACCAGGTCGGCTCGCTGGATGCCGGCGCGCTCGAGCACCCACAGCTCGCTGGCGTCCCCGTACTGCACGGCGTGCTCGAGCTCCTCCTCCACGATCCTGTAGCGACGGTGATCGGATTCGATCAGCGTCACCTCACGATCCTTGGCGATCAGCTCACGGGCCAGGTTCCAACCCACCTTGCCCGCCCCGGCGATGATGACGTACATCAGTCCTTGACTCCCTTCAGGGCGCGAGTACGACCTGCTCGGCCTGATCAATCGCATGCTGGGTGGGACAGATCGTGAGCAGGCCCTGCTCGGCATACCAGGCGGCGCGAGCTGGATCGGCCACACGCACGACGACCCGCTTCACCTCGTAGCGACGGCGGGCAAGCTGGGCGATGACGAGATTCGTGTTGTCGCCCCGGGTGGCGGCCATGAACACATCCGCCTGCTCGATCCCGGCGGCCTCGAGCCCGTCCGTCTCCAGGGCGGCGCCGACCGTGAAACGGCCTCCGGCGTCCTCCCAGCTGGTGGACTGGTCCTTGTCGAGCCGCTCGTGCGAGAGCGGGTCGCTGTCGAGCACCGAGACCTGGTGTCCGGCCTCCAGAGCCTTCCAGGCCACGGCCGAGCCAACCCGGCCGGCACCGACGATGAGGATGAACATGGCTGGCACTCTAGATGGTTGATTCCACGGCCGCGTGGGCGCCCAAGAATTCGGGGATCAAGCCGCTCACCGACGCGCGAGCCGTGGTCCAGCCGGGCGGCGCGACGCTCTGAGGCCCTCGCCTGACGGTCATCCCAGGCCGCCGTTTCGAGCCCCATGTTCGAGCGACCGCTAGTTGTAGATCCGGGCCGCCGGATCCGCGGCGGGCGGGGGTGTCATGGCGGCGGCCACGATCACGCAGCCGAACGCGAGCAGGCGGACGACCAGTCCGAGCTGGCTGGCCGGCAGCGGCTCGCCGAAGACGATCGGCCCGGCCGCGATCGTGGTCAGGTTGGCCGCTGCCGAGGTGAGCGCGATCATGGCCACGGCGGCGCCGAGCTGGAGGCTGCGGGCCGAGACCAGCAGCCCGATCAGCGACGCGACCAGGATCACCGCGGCCAGCGGGTGGACCACGACGCCCACTCCGAGCCGGCCCAGATGCGAGCTCAGCGCCTTGATCGACGTATCCGAGGCCGCCCACAGGAGCCCGGCCGAGACGGCCAGCAGCGCCGGCTGGCGGGGCCGCAGGGCGAGCGCCAGGCCGACGGCGCTGAGCACACCCAGGAAGACAGCCAGGGTCAGCGGGTCATAGCGGGAGTGCGCCGCGTTTCCGTCACCACTCAGGGTGGCGGCCAGGAAGGCCAGTCCGGCCGCGGTCAGGACCACTCCCGTCCACTCGCGCCGGGTGACCTCGATTCCGAACAACCGGTCGGCGACCACGGTCAGCAGCACGAGGCCACCCGCGATCACCGACTGCACGAGGGAGATCGGAGCCAGGGCCAGCGCGGCCACATGCAGGCCCCAGGAGCCGAGCGCGATTCCGATGCCGAGCGTGTAGAGCGGCGAGCGGAACAGGGCGATCGAGCTCTGCAGCGGACGGCGCAGATCGACCGCCGGTGCCTCGCGGGCGCCTCGGAATTTGTACAGGAACCCCGCCACCGACCCGAAAGCGGTGAACAGGGCCAGGATCAGACCGAACTCAACGGAGACAGTCATGTCGCGCTCGCCAGGCTAGCGCCCCGATTCACCGATTCGGGACACCAGCTGGCGGACGCGACAGGGCCGGATCAGGTGATCAGCGGGATGATCAGCAGGGCGACGATGTTGGCCACCTTGATCATCGGGTTGATCGCCGGACCGGCGGTGTCCTTGTAGGGGTCGCCGACGGTGTCGCCGGTGACAGCGGCGGCATGGGCCTCTGACCCCTTGCCGCCGAAGGCGCCGTCCTCGATCAGCTTCTTGGCGTTGTCCCAGGCCCCGCCGCCGGCGGTCATCGAGATGGCCACGAACACGCCGACGACGATCACGCCGATCAGCAGACCGCCGAGCGCCTCAACGCTGATCAGGCCGACGATCACGGTCAGCACGATCGGGATCAGGGCCGGGATGATCATCTCGCGCTGGGCGGCCCTGGTCACCAGGCTGACGCAGGTGCCGTACTCGGGCTGATCGGTGCCCTCCATGATCCCGGGCTTCTCGCGGAACTGGCGGCGCACCTCCTCAACGACCGCCCCGCCGGCGCGGCCGACGGCCTCCATCGAGAGAGCGGCGAACAGGTAGACCATCATCCCGCCGACCAGCAGGCCGATCAGCACCGGCGGATTGCCGATGCTGAAGTTGGTGCTCACGTGGCGGTTGGCGAGTTCGGTCCCGAAGGCGTTGAACAGGACGAGTGCGGCCAGGGCGGCCGAGCCGATCGCGTAGCCCTTGGTGACGGCCTTGGTCGTGTTACCGACCGCGTCGAGCTTGTCGGTGACGGTCCGGACGTCCTCCGGAAGGTCGGCCATCTCGGCGATGCCGCCGGCGTTGTCGGTGATCGGCCCGAAGGCGTCCAGGGCGACGATCAGACCGGTCAGCGAGAGCTGGGACATGACGGCCACACCGATGCCGTAGATGCTGCCTCCGGCCAGCTTCCAGGCCCCGAAGATGCCCAGGGCGATCACGATCGCGGGCAGCGCCGTGGCCTGGTAGCCCTGGGCGAGGCCCTGGATGATGTTGG
The DNA here is from genome assembly GCA_036392135.1 of Solirubrobacteraceae bacterium. GTDB lineage: Bacteria > Actinomycetota > Thermoleophilia > Solirubrobacterales > Solirubrobacteraceae > Palsa-465. The sequence goes on along the minus strand of DASVYO010000052.1, from coordinate 1,401 downwards.
TCGCGTGACCGGTCTGCGAGGCGCGGGCCGTGGACTTCACGGGCGAGAAGCGCGTCGAGGTGTAGTAGTCGGTGATCACGAACAGCAGGGCCGTGACCCCCAACCCGATCAGCGCGCACAGGTAGTACTTCCACCACGCCGGGCCGTGGGCACCGCCGCTGAAGGTGACGCCGTTCATCAGCCAGTAGGTCACGGGGATGAAGATCAGGGCCGAGAGCAGGCCGGACACGGCCAGGCCCTGGTACAGCGCCCGCTCGACGTTGCCGCTCCGCGACTTGACGGCGAACGTGCCGACGATCGAGCCGATGATCGACACCGCGCCCAGAAGCAGGGGGTAGATCGCCACGGCCGAGGTCTGGCTGAAGGTGAGAACGCCGAGCAGCATCACCGCGACCGCGGTCACGGCGTAGGTCTCGAACAGGTCGGCGGCCATACCGGCGCAGTCGCCGACGTTGTCGCCGACGTTGTCGGCGATCACGGCCGGGTTACGGGGGTCATCCTCCGGAATGCCGGCCTCGATCTTGCCCACCAGGTCGGCGCCGACGTCAGCCCCCTTGGTGAAGATACCGCCGCCCAGACGGGCGAACACGGAGATGAGGGACCCGCCGAAGCCGAGCCCGATGAGCGCGTCGACGGCGTGCTTGGTGCTCTCGCCGGCGATCCAGGTGAGGATCCCGTAGTAGGCGGAGACGCCGACCAGGGCGAGGCCGACGACGAGCATGCCCGTCACCGCTCCCCCGCGGAAGGCCACGTCCAGCGCACGGCCAACCCCGCTGCGCGCCGCCTCGGCCACGCGCGCGTTGGCCCGGACCGAGACGTTCATGCCCACGTAGCCGGCGGCGGCCGACAGCCCACCGCCGATCGCGAAGCCGATTGCCACGCGAATGTTCTGCAGCGGGATGAGGATGATGAACAGCACCACGCCGACACCGGCGATGGTCGTGTACTGGCGGTTCAGGTACGCCGAGGCGCCCTCCTGAACCGCGGCCGAGATCGCGCGCATGCGCTCGTTCCCGGGTGAAAGCGCCAGCAGCGCGCGCGATGTGACGGCGCCGTAGACGATGGCGGCGGCGGCGCACACCAGCGCAACCAGGACGCCGTGGTGCGTCAAGAAGCTAGACAAGGGGCCCTCCGGAGAAGCTCTTAGTTGAGGCGCGGTCAGTGCGCAAGAACACCAAAGGGGCCGCCGCGCGTGAGGTGCGGAGGCCCCGGCATAAGCCGGGCGCGAGTCTAGCGTTTCGGCGCCCGGAACGCCGTCCGGCGAGCGGGTATGCCGTCCGGAGGCGCTACTGCCCCGGTATCCAGAGTCGCCCGCTGCGCTGAGCCGGGCCCGGCTCCTCGGGACGCGCCCCCGGGGCCGGCTGGCCCTCCCCCGGACCGCCCGGCGCGGCTCCCGGGCCG
>DASVYO010000051.1:0-6023 GCA_036392135.1 Solirubrobacteraceae bacterium | reverse complement strand
CAGCCGCCGCGGCCGGGATCTCAGCCGCGGCCTCCGGGGCGGGGGCGGCCGCCGCGGCCGCCGGCTGTTCTGCGGCCTCGCGAGCGCGCTGCTCCTCCTCCTCACGGGCCTTCTGCTCGGCCTCGCGGCGGGCCTGCTCCTCCTCCTCACGGGCCTTGCGCTCGGCCTCGCGGCGGGCCTGCTCCTCAGCCTCCTGGCGCTCGCGTTCGATCCGGGCCGCCTCCTCCTGGGCGCGGAACATGCCGTGGCCCTCGGCCACGACATCCCCGATCGCCTTGGTGATGGCGGCGCACGAGCGAATCGCGTCGTCGTTGCCGGGGATCACGTAGTCGATCCCCTCCGGGTCGCAGTTGGTGTCGACCAGGCCGATGATCGGGATGCGCAGGCGCTGGGCCTCGCGCACCGCGATGGCCTCGGTCTTCAGGTCGATCACGAACACGGCGTCCGGCACCCGCTGCATGTTCTTGACCCCGCCCAGATTGGCGCGGAGCTTCTCGAGGTCGGCCTGGGCGGCCATACGCTCGCGGGTCGGCAGCAGCTGCAGCTGGCCCTCGGTCTCGTAGCGCTCGAGGTCGTGCAGGCGCTTGATGCGCTGGTTGATGGTCTGGAAGTTGGTCAGCAGACCGCCGAGCCAGCGATGGTTGACGTAGGGCATCTCGGCCGACTCGGCGATGTCCTTGATCGCGTCGCGGGCCTGCTTCTTGGTCCCGACGAACAGGACGGTGCCGCCTCGGCGTGAGATATCGGCGGCGAACTCCTGGGCGTGCTCGAGCAGCGCCTCGGTCTGCAGCAGGTCGATGATGTAGATGCCATCCCGCTCTCCGAAGATGAAGCGGCGCATCTTGGGGTTCCAGCGGCGCGTCTGGTGGCCGAAGTGCACACCGGCCTCCAGCAGCTCCCTGATTCCGATTTGAGCCACGGTTACTGCTCCCTTGTGATGTTTGTCACTGCCACCCGCGCCCGACGGTGAAATCGCGAATCCCGATTGCTCGGGCAGGGTCGCGCCTGCGTACGCGGGGTTGAGAATTGGATTGGCCCACGAGTCTACGCAAGTTTCGCAAGCGCTCAGCGTTTCAGGGCCTGCGGGTCGTCTTCTTCCCTACCAGCGACGGCGGCCCGCAGCGCGAACCGAGCCCCTTCCCCTACCTCCGGTGGTCGGTTCGCAGGCAGGGCGGCGGGGCGGCTTTTGGACGGGCCGCCCCGCCGATTTATCTTCAGCCGCCGGCCACCGCCCGCTCCAGTGCCCGCTGCAGGTCCTCGGGCAGCGGCGAGCTGACGTCGACCACGGCGCCGGTCTCGGGGTGCGGGAAGACCAGCCGGGCGGCATGCAGGAACTGGCGCCTGAGGCCGTATTCGCCCGCCGTCCCGTACTGCGGATCGCCGCCGACCGGATGGCCGATGGCCGCCATGTGCACGCGGATCTGATGGGTGCGGCCGGTCTCCAGGGTGACGCGCAGGAGCGATGCCCGGGGCAGCAGGCGCTCGATCTCGAAATGGGTGCGCGCCTCGCGCGGCTCGTCGGTCTCGATTGACATCAGCACCCGGTCGCGGCGGTCGCGGCCGATCGGGGCATCGATCGTGCCCATGCGGGCCTCCGGGTGACCTGAGACCAGGGCCAGGTACTCGCGCCCCAGCCTGCGGCTGGCCAGCAGCGCCTTCAGCGCACGGTGTACGGCGTCTGACTTGGCCACCACCAGCAGGCCCGAGGTGTCACGGTCCAGGCGGTGCACGATCCCCGCGCGCCACGGGTCTCCGCCCTGCGCTCCACGTCCCGCCAGCGCCTGGGCGAGGGTGCCGGTCCGGTGCCCGCGGGCCGGATGCACGACCACCCCGGCCGGCTTGTCGACGATCAGCAGATGCTCGTCCTCATAGGCGACCGCGTATGGGGCCGGCGAGCCCTCCGCCGGCGCGCGGATCTCGGCGCTGGGCAGGACCATGACCTGCTCGCCCCCGGCGAGCGCATGTCGCTTGGGGCGGGCGTGGCCGTCGACCAGCACGGAGCCGGCCTCGATCAGGCTCTGGGCTCGGGCCCGCGAGCCCAGCGGTTCGGCCAGGAAGCGGTCCAGCCGGGTGCCGGCGGCCTCGGGCGGGACCGTGAGCGCGAGCGGGGCGTCGCTCACCGGTCGGGGTGAGCGACGCGCGGCGAGACCCGGGGAGCGTCCGCGGGCCGGGACCCCTCGGCGCCCTCGATCCGACCGGAGCCCGCCGCCGGTGCGGCCGGTTCAGAGCGCGACGCCGCCGGACCCTCGAGCACGTACAGGAGGGCCAGCACGCCGAGCGTGATCGCGCTGTCGGCCAGGTTGAAGGCCGGCCACAGCGGCAATTTGATGAAGTCGGTCACCGAGCCGCTCGACAGGCGGTCGATCAGGTTGCCGACCGCGCCCCCCACGATCAGGCCGGTGGGCAGCCACAGCAGCGGGCGGCGGGGGCGGCGGATGAAGAACACCACGAGCGCGGACAGCGCGACCAGGGTCAGCACCAGCACCAGCACACCGCCCCCGGAGAAGAAGCCGAAGGCCACACCCGAGTTGCGGACGTGCACCAGGTTGATCGCGGGCAGGAACCTGTGGACCTCGCCGACGGCGATTCCGGTCACGACCAGATGCTTGGTGAGCCGGTCCAGGGCGACGACGATGGCCAGGACCAGCAGCGCCCGCAGGAAGGCGCGCCGGGTACGGTGGCCCGCCGGCGGCGTGCTAGCCACGGATGGCATTGACCACGATCGTCTGCACGAAGTAGAGGACGATCAGGGCGATCACCGGCGTGAAGTCAAACCCGCCGACGACCGGCAGCAGGCGGCGGAACAACCTCAGGTAGGGCTCGGAGACGTCCCGCAGGAAGTTCATCAAGGCCTCGCTCCAGCGCGAATAGGGCATCCGCAATCCGAGCGAGAAGACCATGTTGAGCAGGATGTAGACGAGGATCAGGATGATGTAGACGGTGAACAGCGCGTCGACATAGTTGGCGATATCGCCGCGGGCCACCGCGAGCAGGGTCACTGGATCGGTCCCTCCACGGCATCCATGGCATCGGAGAATGCGCTCCGGATCCCGGCGCGCTCCAGCGCATCGAGCCCGCGGGCGGTCGAGCCGCCCGGTGAGGTGACCTCACGCCGCACGGTCAGCGTGTCGTAGTCGCGCGCCGCCAGCAGCGCGGCGCTTCCGGACATCGTCTCGGCCACGAGCCGGGCGGCCAGCGCCGGAGTCAGCCCGCGGCGCACCCCGGCGTCGACCTGGGCCTCGGCCAGCAGGGCCTGGTAGGCCGGCCCGACGCCGGCGATCGCGGTGGCCGGCCCCAGCAGCCGCTCGGGCATGGTGATCAGCGAACCGAGCCGGCCAAAGAGCTCCAGCACGCGCGCCTCGACGTCGGCGTCAACGCCGGTCAGCGGCGAATAGCAGACGACCCCCTGGCGGATCTCCACCGGGGTGTTGGGCATCATCCGGAAGACCGGCGCGGGAGCGTAGGCCTGCTGCAGCTCCGCGGCCGTGACCGCCCCCAGCACCGAGGCCACGGCCTTCACGTGGGGCCCGATCTCGGCCGCCACCTGACCGAACTGATAGGGCTTGTGGCACAGCACGACCAGGTCGGCCTCCTGGGCCACCTCGACGTTCGAGGCCGCCCGCCCCCCGAGCTCGGCGGCCAGCGCGGCAGCGCGTCCGGAGCCATTGTCTGAGCACAGGACGGGCTCGCCCCAGCCGCGGGCGAGGGCCCGCGCCATGTTCCCGGCGCCGATGAAACCAACCCTCATGAAGCCAAATCTACCGGTGCCGGTGCAGTGCGCGTGAACGCGAGGTCACCGGCCGGCGAACTCAGGACTGGTTGAAGAAACCCTTCTCGACCAGTCGGGCGCGCTCTTCGGCCGAGACCTCGACGTTGCGCGGGGTGAGCAGGAACACCTTGTCGGCGATCCGCTGCATGCCGCCGTCGAGCGCGTAGGTGAGCCCGCTCGAGAAGTCGATCAGGCGCTTTGACAGGTCGGTGTCGGTGCCCTGCAGGTTGAGGATCACCGGGATCGTGTCCTTGAACTTGTCGGCCACGTCCTGAACGTCGTTGAAGCTGCGGGGAGCCACGAAGTGCACGCGGACATCACCTCCGGAACGGCCGTTGGCGGCGCGACCGCCGACGGGCCGCAGAGAGGTCGTGCGGCGCGGGGCCGGCTCGTCGTCGGCGAAGATGTCGTCGATCTCGTCCCGCCGGCGGCGGGCGCTCAGCTTGCGGACGTTGGGACGTTCGCGATAGCTGTCCTCGAGCGCCGCCTCGGGCTCGGCGTAGGGCTCGAGCTCCTCGTCCTCGTAGGCGTCATCCTCGGCGAGGCCGAAGTAGACGAGGGTGCGGTGCCAGGTATCTCTGAAGGCCATGACGGTGCTGGGTTTCGCGCCACGGGGCGGTTTCCCTGCCCGCGATTATGGCGACTTGCGATACAGAATTGTGCCCAGGCGGATGATTGTCGCCCCCTCCTGGACCGCGACCTCATAGTCCTGGCTGGTGCCCATCGACAGCTCGGGCAGGTGGTGTGCCTCCGCCAGGTTACGCAGGGTCGCGAAGTGGCGGCGGCTGGCCTCCGGGTCATCGGCCAGCGGCGGCATCGTCATCAGCCCCACCACCGTGACCGGGCAGCGCTCCAGAAAGCCGGGCAGCTCGCGGGACGGAATGCCGCTCTTGCCCTCCTCTCCGGCCACGTTGACCTCGATCAGCACGCGGGTCGACTGATCGCCGTGGCGCCCCAGCTGGGCCAGCGCCGAGTCGCTGGACACCGAATGGATGTAGCGGACCAGCGGCAGGATGTCCCGCACCTTGCGGCTCTGGAGGTGCCCGATGAAGTCCCACGTCAGCCCCGGCGGCCCGGCCGGGACCTTGCGGGCCAGCTCCTGCGCGCGGTTCTCCCCGACCAGCGTGATCCCCCCCGCGGCCAGCGCCACGAGGTCCTCGGCGGGCAGGTACTTGACCGCGGCCAGGACCTCGATCCGGTCGGGATCGGCCCCGGCCGCCGCGATCCGCTCGCGGACCTGGCCGAGATTGACCCGGACGCGCTCCGCGGTGAGCCCGTGGATCAGGTCAGCCACGCCACTCCGGCCTGCCGCCCGGTCAGGCCGCGCTCGCGGCGGTGGGAGAAGAACAGCCCGGGATCGGAGCAGATCGTGCACAGCCCGATGTCGTGTACCTCGGCCACCCCGGCGCGGCGCAAGCGCTCGGCGGCGATCCCCGGCAGGTCGAGCTTGGCCCCGCGCTGGGGCCGGACGGGCCCCTCGGCGAACACGCTGTGCACCTCGGGGCCCACCTCGTAGCAGCAGGGTCCGGCTCCCGGCCCGATCGCCGCGCTCAACGGGCCGCTCACCCCGAGTGCCCGCAGCGCCTCCACCCCGCGTTCGAGGATGCCTCCGGCCAGCCCCCGCCACCCGGCGTGCAGCATCGCCACGCCACCCGCTCCGGCCACGGCCACGGGCAGGCAATCCGCAGTCAGGGCGGCCAGCGCGCAGCCAGGCTCGACCGTCAGCTGACCGTCGGCCTCCGGCAGCCCGCCCGGCGCGGCCGTGCGGCGCTTCGCGGCCTCAGCCGAGCTCGTCGAGAGCACGCTGGCGCCATGCACCTGCCGCACGAAGCTGACCGGGGCGCCGGGCTGCTCCTCCAGCCGGCGTCGGTTCTCCCGGATCGCCGCCGGGACATCATCGGTCATCAGGCCGAGGTTGAAACTTGAGTAGGGGCCGGTGGACACTCCACCGCGGCGGGTGGTGAACATCACCCGCGCGCCCGGTAGATCGATCGCGAACTGCCGGGCGAGGATGAAGAACGGCTCGGGCGGCGGCGCGTCCATCGGCGGGACCTTAGTGGGCGGCCGGGCTCTCGTTGGCTGCGCGCAGGGCCACCGCGAGCTGGGTCGCGCGGTCGGGGGCCCGGTCGTCGAGCCGGGCGCCGAGCGCCGCGGCCAGACCCCGGCCGATCGCCGGCCCCGGGGCGATCCCAGCCGAGATGAGGTCCGCCCCGGAGATCTCGAGGCCGACCTGGCGCAGACCGTCAAGCCAACG
>DASVYO010000050.1:0-54706 GCA_036392135.1 Solirubrobacteraceae bacterium | reverse complement strand
CTGGGAGCGCTACCTGGACGAGCTCGTGGCGGCGGCGCGCTCGGGGCTGTTCGACGTGCTGGCCCACATCGACCTTCCCAAGGTGTTCGGCCACCGGCCGCCGGCGTCGGCGCGGGGCCGCGCTCCGGACAGGATCCGGGACGCCCGTACCGGATCGCGGGCGCGCGTCCCGCCGGCCAGGGGCCCGCGCGTTCGCCGTTGGCCCCCCCACGCGACGATCGCTCCGGCTCACGCCGGACCCTGATGATCATCGGCGGCCTGCTGCTCATCGCGGGCATCGTGGCCGTACTCGTCGTCGTCACCTCCTCCAGCGGAACCTCCGGAACCAAGTCCTCGCCCGCGCCGGCGATCTCCAACGCTCCCAAGCCCAGCCACCACCGCAGGCTGCCGGCACTGGCGCCCGGCCAGGTCACGGTCGCGGTGCTCAACGGGACCTCGACCACCAACCTGGCTCACGATGTGTCCCTGAAGCTGGCCAACGCGGGCTACAAGCAGGGCGCGATCGCCACCGCCACCGACCAGACCCAGGCCGCGACCACGGTTGGCTACATGCCCGGCCAGCGCCGGGCCGCGCTGATCGTGGCCCGCTCCCTGAACCTGGGTCCGGCCACGGTCGTGCCCGTGACCCCGCCCAATCGCGCCGTGGCCTGCCCCCAGGCCGCCTGCACCGCGCAGGTCGTGGTCACGGTCGGCACCGACCTGGCCAGCGTCGCGAACTCGTCCTCGGCGGCGCCGGCGACGGGCGCCGCGAGCACGACAACGTAGTATTCCGACAATGTCGATCACTTCACTGCTGAAGCTGCCCGAGCGGGCGGCCAAACCCCGCGAGCAGGGTCTGACCCATGTGCTGGACCGGGGCCTGTCGGTCGCCGATGTCGACGGCCTGATCGAGGTGGCCGGTGCCTACATCGACCTGGTCAAGCTCGGCTGGGGGACCGCCGTGGCCACCGGCAACCTCGACGCCAAGCTGGCCCGCTACCGGGAGCACGGCATCCCGGTCATGTTGGGCGGCACGCTGACCGAGCTGGCCATCGCCCAAGACCGGCTCGACGCACTGGTGAAGTGGATGCACGAGCTCGGCATCCAGCACATCGAGGTCTCGGACGGAACGATCACCATCGAGCACGAGCGCAAGCTGGAGCTGATCCAGCGCCTGTCGAGCGAGTTCACCGTCCTGTCCGAGGTCGGATCCAAGGATGACACCCGCATCATGGCTCCGTTCCGCTGGGTCGAGCAGATCGAGTCCGAGCTCGCGGCCGGCGCCTGGAAGGTGATCGCCGAGGCCCGCGAGAGCGGCAGCGTCGGCATCTTCCGCCACGACGGCGAGGTCCGGATGGGCCTGATCGACGAGATCGTCCACGCGGTCCCGGCCGAGAAGATCCTGTTCGAGGCGCCTCGCAAGGATCAGCAGGTGTGGTTCATCCGCCGTCTCGGAGCTGATGTGAACCTCGGCAACATCCTGCCCGAGGAGGTCCTGTCGCTGGAGACCATGCGCGTGGGCCTGCGCTCGGATACGGCCGCCATCGACATCGATGGCTGACGTCCCGGTTGGGCGGCCCCCGGCCGCCGGATGAAGATCGTCCGGGCGTCGGAGATCGCCGGTTCGGCTCCGGTGAGCCGGCTGCCCGACCTGCACGGCATCCTGCTCGCCCGGCACGGGGAGACGGATGACAACGTCCCGCCGCAGCGCTTCCAGGGACACACCGATACCCCGCTGAACGACACGGGCCGCCGTCAGGCGCACGCGCTGGCCGACCGCATGGCCCGGGAGGGCATCGGCAGCCTGTGGGCCTCGGATCTGAGCCGAGCCCGCGAGACGGCCGAGATCGTCGGGGCCAGGATCGGGCTCGAGCCACACCTCGACCCCCGGCTGCGCGAGGGGTTTCGCGGACCCTGGGAGGGCCATCTGATGACCGACATCGCGCGCTCGGAACCCGAGCGCTATGCGGCCTGGCGCCGCGGTGGAGACTTCCGCTTCCCCGGGGGAGAATCACTGGGCGAGCAGCAGGAGCGCGTGACCGCCGCGCTGATGGAGATCCACGCCCGCTCACCGTTGCCCGCGCTGGTCGTGTGCCATGGCGGCTCGATCCGGGTGATGCTGTGCCGGCGCGACCCGCGCGGGCTGGATGCCTTCCACGATTTTGAGGTCCCCAACGTGGCGGTGATCTCGCTGTGACCCGGCTGCCGGTCGCGGCCTTCGTCGCGCTGGCGGTGGCCACGGTGGCGGCGTTCTTCGTCACGCAGCATCTGAAGGTGACAACCCCGTTGCTGGCCGGCTCCCCGGCCCCGCATCCGGCGGCCATCAACCCGGTGAACGGCCAGGTCTGCAAGGGCGTCAGCCACCGGAGGATGTTCGTGTCCTTCTACCTGCTCAACCGCTCCGATGACGTCGACGTCTACATCGAGAACGCGAGCGGAACGATCGTCGCCACGCTGGCCTCCGGCGTGCACATGGTGGGCGGCAACCACCCGATCCGCCGCGGCTTCACCTGGAACGGCCGCGAGGCGGACGGGTCGGTGGCCCCGGACGGGATCTACTACATCCGCGTGGCGCTGATCCACCAGGGGCGCTCGGTCCTGATCTCCGGCAACGCCGGGCCCGAACCGGTCACCGTGGCCACGGTTCCGCCTCGCCCGCGGGTCATACGCGTCAGTCCGTCCTTGATCCCCCAGAGCACCAGCAGCGTGCGGATCACCGCCAGCGGGACGGCCGGGGAGGTTCCGCGCGTGCTCGTGTACCGAACCGACCTGCCGGGCGGCCCACGGCTGGTCAAGACGTTCACCGGCCGCCGCGCGCAGACCACCTGGGACGGGACGATCGGCGGGCGCCCCGCGCCGCAGGGAACGTATCTGATCGGCCTCAAGGTGACCGATCAGGCCTGCAACAGCGGCCGCTTCCCGGCCGAGCTGCCCCCGGTGGCCGGGACGACGGCCGGGGCCGGGGTCACCGTCCGCTACCTCGCCGCCGAACCGCCGCTGTTCCCGGTCCCCGCCGGGAGCCGGGCGACGGTCTACGTCGACGCGCGCCGCCACCCGTACCACTGGTCGCTGTGGCGGCCGTTCCACCGGCGGCCCGTGACCGCCGGCACCAGCCAGGCGTTCGCGCTCAGCGTGGCGATTCCCGCCGCCGGCGCCGGGCTCTACGAGCTCGCCCTGCGCTACGGCGCCCACCGCACGGTGGTGCCGCTGGTGGCCGGTCCGGGCGCGGGCAGTGGGGGCAAGGTGCTGGTCGTGCTCCCGGCCCTGACCTGGCAGGGGCTCAACCCGGTGGACGACGACCGCGATGGGATCCCCGACACCCTCACGGCCGGCTACCCGATCGCGGTGAACCGCCCGCTGGTGAACGGGCTGCCCGCCGACTGGCGCGCCCTGGCCACGTTGCTCGGGTTCCTGCGCCACCACCACCTCGGCTACGGGCTGACCACCGATCTGGCCCTGGCCTCGGGCAGCGGTCCCGCGCTGAGCGGCTACCGCGGCGTGCTGCTGGCCGGCGATGAGACCTGGGTGCCGGGTCCGCTGGCCACGCTCCTGCGGGACTACGTCAGCGGCGGCGGTCACCTGCTGTCCCTGGGCATCGACAGCCTGCGCCGCGGCGTGACGCTGACCAGCACGCGGGCCTCCGGTCCCACCTCGCCGCGGTCCGCGGACATGCTCGGCGCCCACGTGGGGGCGGTGGCTCCGACCCGCGGCGCGCTGATTCTGGCCGGGCGCGATCAGCTGCACCTGTTCGCGGGCAGCTCGGGCACGCTGCGCTATCCCGCCTATCAGTCCTTTCCGGGCCTGAGCGGGAGCCTGCAGCTGGCCTCGGAGGCCGGCGTCAGCCCGACCAGCCCCGCGGTCATCGGCTACCGGCTCGGGCGCGGAACGGTCCTCGACATCGGACTGCCCGGCTTCGCCCTCAGCCTGGGCAAGAACTTCGACGGGCAACAGCTGCTGACCGGCGCCTACCGGGTGCTGGTCCGGTGACCCGCCGCACCGCCGGCCACCGGGACCGGCCCGTCGAGGTGACGAGCCGGCCGGCGGGCCGATGACTACATCCGCTGGACGCAGGCGGAGCTGGCGTTGCTCCACTCCTCCTGCAGGTAGTAGCTGCCGCTGCTGATCTGCTCGTTGTACTGCGCCCCCGGCGCTCCACCGAGCGGCGAGCCGAAGGTGAAGTTGCATTTGTCGCCGATCTCGTTGCCGCTCGCGTCATACCAGGCGGTTCCGAGCGGATCGGTGATCGCCTCGATGTTCTCGTGGCTGGTGACGTTCAGCTCCGCGTCGGCGGCGGCGTCACCGTTCGGGGCCTGGCCGCTCTCGCAGCCCGAGACGCCGTCGTAGGGCATGTTCGCGTACAGGATCGTGCCACTGCCGCTGCCCATCGAGCTGTGGTAGGCGCAGTACACCGTGCCCGAGCACTCGATCGAGGTGATGTCCGTGCAGGTCGTGACGTTGGGCGGGAGGTACACGTAGTACATCGCGCCCGTGCCCGTCGGCCAACCATGGGCCGCCACCACCTTCTGGATCTCGGTCTGCAACTGGGCGTCGTTGATGCAGGGCCCACTGGTCGCGATGCAGCCGCTCGAGGGGTACGGCGTGGTGTCCACCGTCGAGCCGCCGTTGCTCGCGCTGTAGGCGATGTTGCCCGCACTGTCGTAGTACTGGGTGGTCACCGAGTAGTCGTTGGTGGTGGCTCCGCTGGCGGCGCCGACGTTGCTGAAGTAGCTGTTGATGATGCTCTTGTAGGTGGCGCTGGTGCTGTAGCCGCTCGGCTCCCAGTAGATCGCGTAGTTGGCGTCCGAGTGCATCACCGGGCCGCCGTTGTACTGGAGGTTGCCCGAACCACCGAGCAGGCTGAGCCCGGCAGCTCCGCGCCGCTGGAGGCGGTCGCGCAGCGCCCGGCCGGCCCGCGTGTTGGCCGTGACCACACCCCTGATGTGGCCCGGGGCGACGGCTCTCGAACGCGCGCCGGCCGTGGCCGGTACGAGCAGCGCCAGCGTCATCAGGGCCGCTCCGATCCAGCTGCCCACCATGGCCAGTCGTTTGATCTGCATTTACCCTCCCGTCGGGTTGTCGGGACGGGCGGCCCTGGATCGGCCGCCCGGCCCGTACACCGTAGCTGCCCGGTCCGCGGCACTTTATGCCTTTCCGGTGAATTCATCGGCGCGCTCGTGGCCGCGGCGCGATCCGTACCGTTACCGGCGCATGACCGGTTACCTCAGGCGTCTGATCTCCTCGCTCGCGGCCTACCAGCTCGCGGACGTGGTCTCGAAGCTGCTCGCCGTCGGGTTGCTGCCCGTGTATACGCGCTACATCCCGCCCGCCGGTTACGGCGTGGTCGAGTTGCTGGCGGGCAGCGTGATCTTCGTCTCGATCGTCGTGCGCTTCGGGATCATCGAGGCCTTTCTGCGCTTCTACTTCACCGATCAGGACCCGGATCGAAGGGCCGCGCTGGTGGGCCGCGCGGCCGGTTTCCTGCTCCTGGTCACGACCCTGACCGCAGCGCTCCTGGCTGCGCTTGCCGCGCCCCTCAGCCAGCTGCTGCTCAGCCACCGAGACACGGTCACGTTCCTGGTCGCCGTGCTCGGCCTGTGGTCATTCACCAACCTCGAGCTGGCCTATGGGCTGCTGCGCGTGGACGAGCGGCTGCGGGCCTACGCGACCGCCTCGCTGAGCAACGTGATCCTCACGGTGTCCGGCTCGATCGTGCTGGTGGTGGTTCTCGGCGATGGCGCGCGCGGACTCCTGCTGGCCAATTACGGCGCCTCGACCCTGGTGCTGCTGGCTCTGTGGTGGACGATGCGCGACCGTCTGCGCGTTCGCCGGGGCCGCGCCGAGCGGATGGGGGTTCTGCTCCGCTTCGGCCTCCCCACCGTGCCCGCCGAGGCGTCGGTCTACGCGCTCAGCCTGATCGACCGCTTCTATGTGTACCACTACCGCAGCCAGGCGCTGGCCGGGCTGTACTCGATCGCCATCAAGCTGGCCGGGGCGGTGGCCTTCATCGTGCGGGCCTTCCAGTACGCGTGGCCGCCACTGGCGTACTCGGTCACCGATGACGCCGAGGCCGCGCGGCTGTACGGGCTGGTCACCACGTACTACGTGCTGGTCAGTGGCTGGGTGGTGGCCGGCCTGGCCCTGCTCGGGCGCTGGATGCTGCGGCTGCTCGCCGCCCACCAATACCTGGGGGCCTACCGGGCGCTGCCCTGGGTCGCGCTCGGCTGGGCGCTGTACGGGCTGTGGGTCGTGTTCCTGGTCATCGCCGGGCGGGCCAAGGTGACCACGCGAAACTTTCCCGCGGCGCTGGCCGGCCTGGCGGCCAACGTGGTCCTGATCCTGGTCCTGGTGCCGGCGCTGGGCATCGCCGGGGCCGGCCTCGCCCTGTGCGGCGCGTATCTGGTCATGCTGACCGTCATGTACCGCCTCACCCGTGACGCCTTCACGGTCCGCTTCGAGTGGGGCCGGCTCGTTCGCCTGGTGGTGGTGATGGGCGGTCTGGCCGCTGCCGGTGATCTGGTCCTGCCCACCCGCGGCGCCGTCGGCCTCCTGGCGCGCGCCCTGGTGTTCCTGGCCATTCCCCCGGCCCTGCTCCTGAGCGGCTTTGCCCATCGCGCCGAGCTCGGCCAGTTGCGGGTCCTCCTCAACCGGCTGCGGACACTGACCCCCCCGCCGGCCGGCAGCGAGTCATGACCCGGCCGGGAGTCAGCGTGGTGATGCCGTTCGCCGGGTCGGCGGGCGACGGCGCCGAGGCCCTGGCCGCACTCGGCGCACTGCAGACCGGCGGCGAGGATGAGCTGATCCTGGCCGACAACTCGGGTCTCGGGCTGCGCTCGGAGCGCGTCCGGGTTATCCCGGTGACCGGCGAGCGCTCGCCCTCACATGCCCGCAACGTCGGGGCCGAGCAGGCCGGCCGGGACTGGATCCTGTTCCTGGACGCCGACTGCCGGGCCGTACCCGACATCCTCGAGCGCTACTTCGCCCGGCCGGTCGCCGCGTCCGTCGGTGCCCTGGCCGGGGAGGTGGCGCCGGCCCCCGGAGGCGGCAGCCTGGCCGAGCGCTACGGGGTGGCGCGGAGCTTCCTCGGCCAGGGGGCGCACCTGGCCCACCCCTTCCTGCCCCGCGCCGTGGCCGCCAACCTGCTCGTCCGGCGTGAGGCCTTCGCCGCCGTGGGCGGGTTCTACGAGGGCGTCCGCGCGGCCGAGGACACCGACTTCAGCTGGCGGCTGCAGAAGGCGGGATGGGAGCTCGTGGCGCGTCCCGAGGCCCGGGTCGAGCACCGCTACCGAACCACGCTCGAGGGATTGCGCCGCCAATGGCGAGGCTACGCCGCCGGACGTGCCTGGCTGGCCCGGCGCTACGAGGACTTCGAGCCCCAGCCGGCCCTGACGCGGGCGGGGGGACGCGCGCTGACGCGACTGGGCCGCCGCCGAGGTTCCCCGCCGCCGCGCCGCGGTCAGGCTCCGAGCGGGCCACCGCCCGGGCATCTCGAGCGTGGGCGCTTCGCCGCCCTGGACGCGGTCCTGGGGATCGAGGAGCTGGCCGGGTTCCTGCTCTCGAACCGCCCGCAGGGGGCGGTCCGAACGCCGGCGCGGGTCGTGCTGGTCGCGGAGCGCTTCCCGCGCCGCGGGGACCCGCTCAGTGACTTCGCCCGCACGCTGGCCGGAGCCCGCGTGGAGGCCACCGCCCGCCCGGAGGCCTTCGATCCGGCGGCTGCGCGCACACTGGCCATCGACTACCGCGAGGATGACGGGGCCGCCGCGCGGGCCAGCGGGCTGATTCGACTGCTCATTCGCCATCCGCTGCGAGGCGCGGCGGATTACCTGCACCGGCGTGAGGGGGATCCGGGACTGGCCGCGCTGGCCCCGGGGGTGCTGCGCCTGAGGGCGGATCCCGCCGCCCGAGTCCACCCCCTGGGCGGAGCCGAGGCGCACCGCACGGCCGAGCGGATGGCCAAGCTGGCGGGGCGGCCCCTTCAGGACAGCTCACCGTGAGGCGCTCGCGCCAGCTGGGATGGTTGTGATGCGGGTGGCCATGGTCGACCCGTCCGCGTTCACGCTCCCCTACGATCATGCGCTGTCCGCGGCGCTGGCCCGGGCCGGGGCCGACGTCGAGCTGTTCACCAGTCGCTTCGCCTACGGCGCAGGGCCCGTGCCGGACGGGTACGCCCTGCGCGAGCTGTTCTACCGGCATGCGGTCGGGGCCCCCGGATCGACCCTGCGGCGGGCGGCCAAGCTACTGGAGCACGGGCCCGACATGCTGCGCCTGCGCCGGCGGGTGAAGGAGGGCTTCGACGTCGCCCACTTCCAGTGGCTGGCCGTGCAGTGGCTCGACGGCCGACTGCTGCCGCGCCAGGCGCCGGTCGTCCTGACCGCCCATGATCTGCTCCCGCGCGAGGCTCGGGCGGGCCAGGCCGCGGCCCAGCGGCGGCTCTATGACCGGGTGGCGGCGGTGATCGTGCACAGCGACTACGGGCGGCTCCAGTTGGTCGAGCGGCTCGGGGTGCCTGCGAACAAGGTCAGGGTGATCCATCATGGTGCGTTCACCCATCTCACCGCGCTCCCGGCGGCCCCGCTGGCTCCGGAGCTGGCCGGGGTCGAGAAGCCGGTCGTGCTGTTCTTTGGCCTGCTGCGCCCGTACAAGGGGCTTGACACGCTGCTGGCCGCCTGGCGGGGGATCGACGCGGCCGAGCTGTGGATCGTCGGCCGTCCGCGGATGGACCTCGCCCCGCTGCGAGCCGCGGCCGGGCCCGGGGTCCGGTTCGTGCCCCGCTTTGTCTCCGACGCCGAGCTGGCGGCACTGTTCCGGCGCGCGGACGCGGTCGTGTTGCCCTACGCCCGCACCGAGCGCCTTGACTTCTCCGGTGTGCTGGCCACCGCGCTGGCCTTCGGCAAGGCGGTGCTGCTCAGCGACGTGGGCGGCTTCGGCGAGCTGGCCGCGACCGGGGCGGCGCGGCTCGTGGCACCCGGCGATACGGCCGCGCTGCACGACGGGTTGCACGCCCTGGTGCACGACCCGGACGGGCGAGCGCGCCTGGGGGCGGCGGCGCTGGCGGCCGCCCGCGGTCCGTATTCCTGGGCGGCGGCCGCGAAGGCCACGCTGAGCCTGTACGGCGAGCTGGCCTAGCTCAGGCCGCGACCGCTTCGCGGCGCTCGACCTCAGCCCGCACGAGCGGCGCCACCCGGGTGCCGAACAGCTCCATCGACCGCAGCACGTCCCGGTGGGCGATCGCGCCGACGCTCATCTGGGCGAGGTAGCGCGAATTCCCGAACAGCTCGTGCTCGAACAGGATCTTCTCCGCCACCTGCTCGGGCGAGCCGGCCGCGACGGCGCCCCGCGGGGAGCGCAGCGCCTCGTACTCCTGGCGGCCCGAGGCCGGCCAGCCGCGCTCGCGCCCGATCCGGTTCATCATGCCCAGGTACGGCTGGGCGAAGGCCGCGTCGGCGGCCGCGGAGCTCTCGCCGACGAAGGCGTGGGTGTTGATGGCCACCGGAAGCGCCTGGCCGTCGTGTCCGGCCTGCGCGGCCGCCCTCCGATAGAGGGCGATCAGCGGCGCGAACCGCTCCGGCTGCCCGCCGATGATGGCCAGGGTCAGGGGCAGGCCGAGCGAGCCCGCCCGGACCACCGACTGCGGTGAGCCGCCGACCGCGACCCACACCGGCAGGGGATCCTGCACGGGCCGCGGATAGACGGCGGCATCGCTGAGTGGCGGGCGCAGCCGGCCCGACCAGCTCACGCGCGTGGTCGCCCGGATCTTCAGCAGCAGCTCGAGCTTCTCGGCGTAGAGCTCGTCATAGTCGTCGAGGTCGTAGCCGAACAGCGGGAAGGATTCGATGAACGAACCGCGGCCGGCCATGATCTCGGCCCGCCCCCCGGAGATCAGGTCGAGCTCTGAGAACTGCTGAAAGACTCGCACGGGGTCATCGGAGCTGAGCACGGTGACGGCGCTCGAGAGGCGGATGCGCTCCGTGCGCGCCGCGATCGCCGCCAGGACGACCGGCGGGGAGGAGACCAGGAAGTCCTCGCGGTGGTGCTCGCCGATCGCGAACACGTCGAGGCCGAGCTGCTCCGCGAGCACGCCCTCCTCAAGCAGGTCCTTCATCCGCTGCTCCGGGCTGATCCCGGAGCTGAGGTCGCCGAAGGTGGCCAGGCCGAGTTCCATGGTGGGTCTTAGCCTAGCAGGTAGTTGTCCGATCAACTACTGCGGCGGTGGGGTCGTGCGCGAGAATCCCTGCCGCCATGACCCTGATCGCGCTCACCTTCTGGATCTCCGCGCTGCTGCTCATCTACACCCAGCTCGGCTACGGGGCGCTCCTGATGCTGCTGTCCGAGGTGCTCCCCGCGCGTCGCCCGAGCGCGATGGTGGCGCCGTTGCCGAGCGTCGCGGTGATCGTGGCCGCCTACGCGGAGCAGGAGGTGATCGCCGCCCGAGTGGCCAACCTGCGGCAGCTCGATTACCCGGCCGAGCTGCTCGAGATCGTGGTCGCCTGCGACGGCTCACCCGATGAGACGGCGGCCCGGGCCCGGGCCGCCGGAGCCGACCAGGTCCTCGAGCTCCCGCGCGAGGGCAAGATCCGCGCCCAGGACGCCGGGGTGGCCCACACGACCCAGGAGATCGTGGCCTTCTCGGACGCGAACGTCAGCTGGGAGCCGGGGGCGTTGCGCTCGCTCGTGGCGCCGTTCGCCAACCCGCGGGTCGGCTACGTGTGCGGTCAGGTCAGCTTCGTCAACGAGTCCGGCACCAACCAGGAGGGCCTCTACTGGCGCTACGAGCTGGCGCTGCGCGAGTTCGAATCCCGGCTGCGCTCGGTGACGGGCGGCAACGGCGCGATCTACGCCACCCGCCGGGAGTCCTATCTGATCGTCGACCCGCTGATGGGTCATGACCTGTCGTTCCCGTTCAACCTGGTCAAGCGCGGATGGCTGGCCGTCTACGCTCCTCACGCCAGGGCGAGCGAGAAGATGGTCCCCTCGATCGAGGGGGAGTTCGCCCGCAAGCGCCGGATGATGAGCCACGGCTGGCCGATCGTTCTGCGCGGCGGCATGCTCAGGCCCCGCGGTTACGACCCCCTCTATGCCCTGATGATCTTCTCCCACCGTGTCCTGCGTTACCTCTCGCCGTTCCTGCACGCGCTCGCCTTCATCACCAGCCTGATCCTGGTCGGCCAGGGATGGATCTATGGGTTTGCGGTGCTGATCCAGCTGGCCATCCTGGCTGGAGCGCTGCTCGCACCCGTGGTTCCCGCGCGGCCGCTGCTGATCGCCCGTTACTACGTGCTGACCACGGCCTCGCTGGCCGCGGGGCTGTGGGACTGGCTGGCCCACGGGACCCACGCCGGCTGGGAACCCGCCGAGGGCACGCGATGATCAGCCGAGGGCTGGACATCCTGATCGCCGGGATCGGATCGGTGATCAGCGCGCCGGTGGTGGCCGTGCTGATGCTGGCCATCCGTGTCGAGTCCCGGGGCGGGCCGATCTACCGCCAGGTCCGGGTGGGCAAGGACGGTGAGACCTTCGAGATCTTCAAGCTCCGCACGATGATCAGCGGGGCCGAGTTCACGGGCGCCGGCCTGGCCATCGCCGAGGGTGATGAGCGCATCACGCGCGTCGGCCGGCTCCTGCGCCGCTACTCGCTTGATGAGCTGCCCAACCTGTGGAACGTGCTCCGGGGCGAGATGGCGATCGTCGGTCCGCGCCCCACCGTCGAGGGGCAGGTGCGCCACTACAGCCCACGCCAGCGCGGCCGCCTGGCCGTGCGGCCCGGCATCACCGGCTGGGCGCAGGTCAACGGGCGGGCGTCACTGCCGTGGCCCGAGCGGATCGAGCTCGACCTGTGGTACGTCGAGCATCGTTCCCTGGCCCTGGATCTGCGGATCCTGGCCCGCACCGCGCGCCTGGTGTTCAGCGACTCGGGGATCTACAAGGGCGCCGACGGCGGCTGGCGCAGCCCCGAGGACGCGCCGGCGGCGGCAGACTCCGCGTCCGAGCCGGCCCCGCCGGCGCCCGAGCAGGTCAGCCGGTGATCCCCGGCGCCCCGGCCGTGCTGCTCACGGGCGTGGGCAAGCGCTACGACATCGTCTCCGCGTTCGCCCAGCACACGACGGTGATCGCCGCCGATCCCAACCCCCTGGCCCCGGCGCAGTACGCCGCCCACCACCGGCGCGCGGTGCCGCGGATCGATGACCCGGAGTACGTTCCGGCGCTCGAGGCCCTGTGCGCGGAGTTCGGGGTGGGGGCGGTGGTGCCCCTGACCGACCTGGACCTCGAGGTCCTCGGTCACGCCCGGGTGGCCGGCCGGCTGCCCGCCTTCGTGCCCGATCCGGAGTTCGCCCGCGACACGTTCGACAAGTACGAGGCCCACCGGTTGCTCGAACGGCTCGGCCTGCCCTCCCCGCCGACCGTGCTGCCCGGTCAGGCGGTCGGCCGCTACCCGGTGATGGTCAAGCCGCGGCAGGGCTCCGGCGCGCGCTCGATTCACCGTGCCGATGACGCCGAGGCTGCCGAGTTCTTCGTCCGCTACGTCCAGGAGCCGGTGATGCTGCAGCTGGCCATGGACGGACCGGAGTTCTCGATCGACTGCCTGTCCGACCTCGACGGGCGCTGCCTGAACGCGATCCCCCGCACGATGCTCGAGTCCCGCGGCGGCGAGTCGATCAAGGGCACCGTGATCCACGACCCGGAGCTGATCGAGCTCGGACGCCGCGTCGTCGATGCGCTCGGCTGCCGCGGACCGTGCACGGTGCAGGCCTTCCGCGACAGCCGGGTCGGGATCGGCATCACCGACGTCAACACGCGCTTCGGCGGCGCCTTCCCGGCCCCCATGTATGCCGCGCGGCCGGGCCGCACCTACCCCGAGCTGATCGTGCGCATGGCCGCCGGCGAGCGGATCGAGCCGCACGTGGGCGACTTTCAGGCCGGAGTCACGTTCACGCGCTACTACTGGCAGCTGGAGCTCGATGAATCGCTGTCTCCGACCGGGCGCGACATCGTGGAGCCGCCGGGGCCCCCCGCTCCGCGGGGCCCGCGAGCGCCGGCCGCGAGCCCTGACCAGGCTTGATCCGAGCGCGACAATGGGTCCGGTGACCGAGCATTATCAGCGTCCGGGGTGGCTCACGACCAACGTCTTCAACCGGATAGTGGCCGGGCTGACCCGTCTCGGCGTCAGCGTGTACGGCTCCCGAGTGCTCGAGGTCAGGGGCCGCAAGTCCGGCGAATGGCGCCAGACCCCGGTCAACCTCCTGCGCCATCAGGGCATCGACTACCTGGTCGCGCCCCGGGGTCACACCCAGTGGGTCAAGAACCTGCGCGCCAGCGGTCAGGGCAGGCTGCGCGTCGGCCGCCGCACCGAGCCGTTCGGCGCCGTCGAGCTGACCGATGACGAGAAGCCTCCGCTGCTGCGGGCCTACCTGAAGAAGTGGAGCTTCGAGACCGGGGTGTTCTTCAACGGCGTCGGCCCCGGCTCGTCGGATGCGGAGCTGCGGCGCATCGCGCCCGACCATCCGGTCTTCCGCCTGACCGGCCCCGAGCGGTAACGGCCGCCAGTCGCGGCGCGAGCCACCAGCTCGGCCGCCGGGCGCTCAGCGGACCGAGATCAGATCCACGACGAACACGAGGGTCTCGTCGGGACCGATCACCCGGCCCGCACCGCGCTTGCCGTAGCCGAGCATCGGCGGGATCGTGATCCGCCGCCGTCCGCCGGCCTTCATCCCGGCCACGCCCTGATCCCAGCCGGCTATCACCTCGCCCTTGCCCAGCCGGAACTTGAACGTGTCCCCCCGGTCCCAGGAGGCATCGAACTGCTGCTGCGTCTGCCACGACACGCCGACGTAGTGGACTTCGACGATCCGGCCCGCCTTGGCCTCCTCGCCGTCGCCGACGGTGAGGTCCTCGAGCTCGAGCTGGTAGGACGGCGGCCCGTCGGGGATCCGGACCTCGGGTTTCTCGTCTCGGGCCACGGCGGGGACCGTAGCGGGTCGCCGGCCGGCGTGATCCTCAGGCGACTGCGGTCCGCCGTGGCGGCGCGTTCCCGGCGGCCGGGTACGTGTCCTGCCCGGAGCCAGGTTGAGTGGTTCCCCCGCTGTGAAGCGGGCCCGCGCGGACCGAAGATGCTCCCATACCGCCTTTTTCTTTTGAGGAGCCACCATGGATTTTGAAGCTGATGACAGGCCGTCCGAACCCGACCCGAGCAGCAGTGAGCACAAGACGAGCAAGTTCACCGTCGCCGTCCTCGGCGCGGTGGCCGTCGTACTGGTCCTGATCGGCACCGACGTCGCGCTGGTGAGCGGCGCGCAGCAGCCGAAGCCCCGCCCGATCGTGCAGGTCGTGAAGATGTCTGGCGCCCCCGCCGTCCAGCCCATCGTCTATCTGACCGTCGCGCCCGAGATCAAGCCGGGCCCGGACGGGAAGCTGCACGACGCGTTCACCGTCACCAACTTCCAGGTTCACGCCGGCCAGCCGATCAAGCTGGTGATCAACAACGCCGACAGTGTCCCCCACAGCATCAACTCGCCCACGGCCGGTGTGAACATCGTCGCCAAGCCGGGAGTGCACTCGTACTCGCTGGTGGTCAGCAGGACCGGCTCGTTTGAGTGGTACTGCATGATGCCCTGCGACCCGTTCTCGATGGCGACCGTCGGCTACATGCGCGGGTACATCACTTCGGTCTAGGAACCGGGCACCACGGTCCAGGAACCGGGCACCCGTAGAGGTGCCCGGTCCCGCTGTGGCCCCGGCCAATCCTGCGCGCACCTCGCGGATCTGAGAGAGGTGCGCGCCCCAGTGGTCGGTTTCCGGCCAATCCTGCGCGCACCTTGGATTCGAGGCCGGGGTGCGCGCCCCAGTGGTCGGTTCTCCGGGTCGCCCCGCGTGGCCAGGCCGAAGGGCGTGGCAGTCTCGGGCATGGCTAGGACGGCGACCGGGCGGCGTCGGCGTGGGGGGTTCCGATCACCCTCCAGGCCCGCGCCGGTGGCAGCAGCAGCAGGCCGGCCAGCGCGGCCAGCACGGAGGCCCCGGCGACGACGTACCAGCCGTGGGCGAAGGCGGTCCGGGCGGCGGCCGGCGACGCGGGTGTGCCCAGGACCGCGACCAGCACGGCAACCCCGATGGCCAGTCCGACCTGCCGCAGCATGTTGACCACCGCCGACCCGGTCGCGAACGCCTCGGGCGGCAGCGAGGCGGCGCCTGAGGCCATGAACGTGGGCAGCGTCAGACCGACGCCGACGCCGGTCAGGAGCATGCCGCCGAGCATCTCGCCCGCGTAGTTCGGCGTCGTCCCCGCGGCCAGGGCCCACCAGGTGGCGCCGCCGGCGTAGATCGTGGCGCCGGCGGCGATCACGCGCCCCGGGCCGAAGCGGGCGATCGCGCGCCCGGCGACCAGGAACGAGAACAGGGGGACCATCAACGGGCCGGGAGCGACGGCCAGCCCCGTGGTCAGCGCCGACCAGTGCCACACGTCCTGGTCCCAGAGCACGATCGAGAGCAGCATCGCGCCGAAGGCGATCGAGAACAGGATGGCCACCAGCGAGGCGCCGGTGAACGTCCGGACGCGGAACAGGCCGGCCGAGATGAGCGGATTCTCAGCCCGCGCGCAGTGCACGGCGAACAGCCCCAGCGCGAGGAGCGCGGTGGCCAATGCGGCCAGCGTGGAGGTCGAGCCCCAGCCCCACTCATGTCCCTTGACCAGCCCGAGCGTCAGGGCGGCCACACCACCGGTGACGAGCCCGGCCGCCAGCGGATCGGGCCGACGCCCCGGGTGGCCGGGTACCGGCGGCAACCGCCACCAGCCGGCGATCACGGCGGCCAGGCCGATCGGCACGTTGACCAGGAACACCCAACGCCAGCTTGCGGCCACGAGCACGCCCCCGATGACCGGGCCGAGTGCGGCGGCCAGCCCGCCGACGGCCGTCCAGGCCCGCACGGCGCTGTGGCGCCGGCTGGGCTCGGTGGTGGCCAGCACCAGGCTGAGCGAGGTCGGGGTGAGCAGCGCGGCTCCGGCCGCCTGGATGACCCGGAAGGCGACCAGCATGGTCAGGCTCCCGGCCAGGCCGCAGGCGGCCGAGGCGGCGGTGAACACCACCACTCCGAGCAGGAACGCCTGGTCGCGCCGGCGGCTCTCGGCCAGCCGCCCGAAGAGCACGAGCAGTGCGGCGTAGACGATCGCGTAGGCGTTGAGGATCCAGGTCAGGTCGGCGAGGTTCGTCCGGTGCAGGTCACGAGCGATGTCGGGCAGCGCAACATTGACGATGAACAGGTCCAGGCTGGCCAGGACGACCCCGGCGCAGACGATGACCAGCACCAGCCCGGACCCGGCGTCGGCTCGCGTCGAGAGCTGGCTTAGGCGGTTCATAGCCAGGCACCCTAGCACACTGACTTAGGCGGTCATTAGTCAGCTACAATGAACGCCATGAGCAACGCGAGCCCCATCGCCATGACCGGTGCCCTCGCGCCCCGCGAGAGCTGGGTCGCCCGGCAGTGCTCGGTCGAGCGGGCGCTGCAGGTGATCCACACCCGTTCGGCCTTCCTGATCCTCCGCGAGGCCTACTACGGCGCCACCCGGTTTGACGAGTTCAGCCGGCGCGCCCGCCTGAGCGAGCCGGTCACGGCGACCCGTTTGCGCGAGCTGGTCGCGGCCGGACTGATGGTGCGCGAGCCCTACCAGGAGCCGGGCCAGCGCACCCGCGACCGCTACCGCCTCACCGACATGGGGGCCGAGCTGCTGCCGGTCCTGGTCGCCCTGATGCAGTGGGGAGACCGCTGGCTGCAGGAGGACGGCGCACCGGTCGCCCTGCGGCACTCAGGCTGCGGGGAGCCGGTCACGGCCCAGCTGCGCTGCGACGCGGGGCACCAGGTCGAGCCCGGGGAGCTTGACCTCGTCCGGGCCGCTCCCGCCGCAGGTGTGCTCAGCCCGTGACCAGCACGATCTTGCCCAGCTTGCCGCCGGCCTGGAAACGCTCGTAGGCGGCCGGAGCCTGCTCGAGCGGGAAGGTCTCGGCGACCGGGACCCGGACGCTACCCGCGGTGAGCAGCGGCAACACGGTGCGCTCCAGGCCGCGGGCGGTCAGCGCCTTGCCCTCCAACGGCCGCGCCCGCAGGGTCGAGCCGTGGATGCGGGCCCGCTTCATCATCAGCAGGCCGAGGTGGATCTCGCCCTTGGCGCCGGCTCCCGTCCCGATCACGGTGATGCGCCCGCCGGTCTCGAGCGCCTTGAGGTTGTCGCCCAGGTTGACGGCCCCGACCAGCTCCAGGATCACGTCATACGGCCCGTGCTCGACGAACTCGGCGGGGTCGATCACGTCCGCGCCCAGGGCGGCCACGCGGTCGCGGAGCTCGGGATTGCGCACCGTCGCGGTCACCCGGGCCCCCGCCGCCCTGCCGAGCTGCACGGCGGCCGTGCCGACGCCGCCCGCGGCGCCATGCACGAGCAGGCGCTCCCCGGCCACCAGGCCGGCCTGGGTGAAGACGGCGTCGTGAGCGGTGGTGAACACCTCCGGCACGCCACCGGCCTCCGGCCAGGACAGCCGCTCGGGCACCGCGACCAGCACGCGCTCGTGAACCAGCGCCAGCTCAGCCTGGCCACCGCCGCCCACGATTCCCATCACGCGGTCGCCCTCGGAGAAGCGCTCCGCGCCGGGGCCGAGACCGGCCACCTCGCCGGCCAGCTCGAGGCCGGGGATGTCCGGCGGTGATCCCGGGGGGGCGGGATAGCCGCCCTTCAGCTGCAGCATGTCGGCGCCGTTCAGGCCCGCCGCCCGCACGCGAATCAGGACCTCCCCGTGTCCGGGGACGGGATCCGGGTGATCCTGGACGCTCAGCTGCTGGTCGCGAATGGTGACGGCACGCATCAGCCGCGGACCCAGGTGTCGTGATTCATGGATTCGGTCCTCACGAATTTCCGGTTCACGACCCTAGCGTTCTCGCGCCGAGCGCGCCTCAGGCCCGGACGAGCTCGGCCACGCACTCGATGTGCGGGGTCTGCGGGAACATGTCCACCGGTCGTACCCGGCGCAGCTGGTAACCGGCCTCGGCGAGCTGGGCGGCGTTCGGGGCCAGCGTGGTCGGGTTGCAGGACACGTACACGATCTTGGCCGGCGCGGTCTCGATGATGCGGCGCACCACCTTCTGCGAGAGGCCGGCCCGCGGCGGGTCCACGATCAGGATGTCGGGCCGTCCGGCGCGCTCGGTCAGCTCACGCAGCGCCAGGCGGACGTCACCGGCGTAGAAGTGCACGTTGTCGATCTCGTTGACGCGGGCGCCGGCGATCGCGTCGGCGATCGCGTCCTCAACTAGCTCGAGGCCCCACACCTCGGCCACCCGGGGGGCGATCGAGAGGGCGATCGTGCCGATCCCGCAGTACAGGTCGTAGACGCGCTCGAAGCCGCGCGGCGCTGCGTAATCGATGGCCAGCTCGTAGAGCTGCTCGGCCATTTCGGTGTTGGTCTGGAAGAAGGCCTCGGCGGAGATGCTGAAGTGCATGCCACCCAGGATCTCGTCAAAGCGCCCGGTGCCGGACAGGACCTCGGTCTCACCGCCCAGTGTGGTCTCTCCGGCGCTCTGCTGCCGCGTCCACAACACGCCGTCGAGGCCGTCGGCGGCCGCCACCAGGGAGTCGCGGTCGAGCTTGCCGGGGGCGGTCACCAGGCGAACCTGGATGGCGCCCGTGCGCCGGCCCTCGCGCACGACCAGGTTGCGCAGGAAGCCCTCGCCGGAGCGGCGGTCATAGGCGGTCAGCCCCTCGCGCCGGCACCAGCCGACGATCTGCTCGCGCGCCTGGTTGGCCGCCTCGGAGGCCAGCCGGCAGTCGGTCATGGGGACGATCTCATCCCAGCGCCCGGGGGCGTGGAAGCCGCACACGAGCGCCCCGGACTCCGGGTCGGTGCCGAACGAGTACTCGAGCTTGTTGCGATAGCGCCACGGCGACACGGCGGGAACGATGTCCTCGAGCTCGTAGCCGTCGAGCTTGCCGATCCGGCGCAGGGCATCGCCGACCTGTTCCTGCTTGACCTGCAGCTGGCGCTCGTAGGGGAGCACCTGCCAGGGCGCGCCGGGATGATCGGCCACGGGCGCGACGCGGTCGGGGCTCGGCTCCAGGATCTGGGTGGCCCGCGCCTCGGCGTAGGCGCGCTTGCGCTTGCCGATCACGGCCCGCACGCGATCGCCGGGCACCGCACCGCTTACGAACACGACATAGCCGTTGGTGCGCGCCACCCCCGCTCCGCCGAAGGCCAGGCTGTCGATGCTCAGCTCAAGTTCATCGCCCCGCTGGGGGCGCGCAGGCTTGGTTTCCGGATTGCTCACCCGGACTAGGTAAGCAGCCGCACGACCCGGGACCGGCCGCGCGGTGCGAGCGCGGCCTAGCCGATCGCCTTTTCGAGCGCCTCGACGACCGACTTGCGGTCGGCGTTGCGGCGCTCGTAGGTGAGCACCTTGCGCAACTCGGGCTTGCTCAGCTCGCCCAGGCGGGCCTGGACCTGGTTCACGTTCAGCTCGTCGTAGCCGAGGATCGGAAACGAAGGGCCGACGCCGACCGTGCGGCGGGCCCGGTCACCGGCCCGGACGAGCCGGTCCACGGACTCGACGCGGCGGGCCCGCTTGGTCGCGGCCTCGATCTGGCCGCGGCCCCGGCCGGCCAGATGCTCGAGGTTGGAAACCAGGTCGTCGCGCTCTGCCCGACCGCGGCGGACGAGCTCGGCAACGAGCTCGTTGGCGTCCTTCCGAGTCATCCGACCGCGAGCGGCCGCTTCGTCGAGCGTCTCCTGGAGGCGTTCGCGCGTGAGCATGATCACGTCCCGCGGGCTGACCAGCCCGCGGGCGAGCTGATCCGCGACGGAGCCGACGCTCTGCGCGCCACCGCTGGCCCGGCGCGTCCGGGTGGCGCCGCGCTTGGCCGTGGTGCCGGTCGACTTGGCGCCCGACTTGGCGGCGGTGGCCGTGGCTTTGGCCCCCGAGCGAGCCGTCTTGGTGGTGTCCGCCGCCGTGCGTCCGGCGGCCCTGGCGGTCGTCTTTGCGGCGCGACCGGTGCTCTTCGCCGCGCGGCTCGTGCTCGCAGCGCCGGAGGCCGCGGAGCGACCGGTGCTGGTCGTGCCGGACTTGGCCTGGGTCGAGGTGCGCGAGGCGGCCTTGCGCGCGCTCGTGGCGGTGCCCTTGGCGCCACTCTTGGCGGCCGCCGAGGTGCGCTTGGCAGCAGGCTTGGCTGACGATGACTTGGCGCTGGATGAGGAAGAGCGTTTCGCGGCGGGCATGCTTGGGGCTCCTGTGGTCGTGACGCTGGCGGCGAGCCTATCCGAACCGGCCGGCCCGGGCATCACCGTGACTTGCCGTGGGTGGTGATTTCCCACTTTTCCGGTTCGCGAACCGTCCGCGTGCGGATTCGTTGACGGCCCGTGTCCGTTCCGGGCGCCCCGACGCGCTCAGTCGTCGCCGATGAGGAGCTCGAGCAGCGCCTTCTGCGCGTGCCGACGGTTCTCGGCCTGATCCCAGATGCGCTGGCGCCGGCCGTACAGCACCGAGGCGGTGATCTCCTCACCCGCGTGGGCGGGCAGGCAGTGCAGCGCGATCGCCCCGGGGGCCGCATGGTCCAGCAGCTCGTCATCGATCCGGTAGGCGGCCAGCGCCCGGCGGCGCGTGGCCGCGGTCTCCGGGTCATCGCTCATGCTCACCCACACGTCCGTGTACACGGCGTCGGCGCCGGCCACCGCCGCCCGCGGATCGTCGGTCAGCATCGCGCCGGCGACCGGCTCGAGCTGGTGGCCGGCGGGTGCGGCGATCCGCACCCTGACTCCGGCCAGGGCGCCGACGATGGCCAGCGAGCGGGCCACGTTGTTGCCGTCGCCGACGTAGGCCAGGGTGAGTCCGTCGAGCTCGCCGAAGGACTCCTGCAGCGTGAGCAGGTCGGCCAGCGCCTGACACGGGTGGTGCTGGGCGGTCAGCATGTTGATGACCGGGATCGAGGCGTGGTTGGCCAGCTCGGTCACGAGCTCGTGGGGGCCGGTGCGCAGCCCGATCGCGGCGGCATGCCGTGAGAGCACGTAGGCGGTGTCCCGCACCGACTCGCCGCGACTGAGCTGGAGCTCGTCGCCACGCAGCACCATGGGATGGCCACCCAGCTCGAATACGCCCGCCTCGAACGACACGCGCGTGCGCGTCGAGGCGGCCTGGAAGATCAGTGCGACGGTCCGGCCCGCCAAGGCGCGCGAGGACAGCGGCTCGGCCTTGAGGGCGGCCGCCCGATGAAGCAGCGAGGCAAGCTCGCCGCGGCTGAGTTCGGCTCCGGTGAGGAAGTGGCGCGGCAAGCGCGGGAGTGTACGTTGAGCCCTGAGTTGCTGAGACTGCGCGTCCTGAGCTGGCGGCTGAGCCCGGGCCACGCCCGCTGGCCGGAGCTGGCTGCGCTTCTGGGCGGCTGGGAGTGGGACGTGGCCGCGCTGCGCGGATTGCCGCGGCGCTGGCCCGCTCCCCTGGCTCGAGCCCTGGACGCCGAGTTCCGCTGCGCCCCGGCCCACGCAGACGGGAACTGGGGCGGTTCGTGGCTGCGTCGCCTGCTGAGCTCGGAGCGGCTCCCGGCCGGGCCGGCCACCACCGCCGGGGACGCGATCGTCGCCCGGCGCGACCGCATCGCATCCGAATGGCCGCCGGCGGCCCGGCGCGCGCCGCGCACCGGCCTGCACATGGCGCGGCTGGCCTGCGGGATCTGGGTGGGCAATCAGCACGGCGGCGAGCCGGGACAGCCGGATCGCGAGCTGTCCACGGTGATCGGCGACGACGAGGCGCTGGTCGTGACCGGCGCCCGCGCGGGGATGACCATCGATCTCCCCGGCCGGCCGCTGGCCGTGGTGGCCGACGATGGTGAGGACGCCATCTGGGCCACCACCGATCTGGTGCCCGTCGCCCCGGCGAAGGTGCTGGCCGGTGGCGCGGCCGGGGGCCGTCCACCGTTCGCGGTCACGCTCGAGCAGCGGCCGCTCTCCGGCATCGCCGGGGCCGGGCCGGGCTGAGGCGGCGGACTCAGCCCCGGGCGGAGCGCAGGCCGAAACCGCGCAGCATCAACAGCGCCTTGCCGCCGAGCGTGCCGGGCGCGGGCAGGACGCCGAGCTGGATGGCGGCGTCGTAGACGTCATAGAAGGCCCGCACGCGGAGCAGCCGGTCACGCTGGCGCTCGCAGTAGAAGACGCAGTGCACGACCACGAACCGGTTGGTGGCCGGCAGGCCCTCGAGCGGTCCGCGGTGGGTGCCGAGCAGCTTGCACGGAGCGGCCACGAACTCGCCGCCGTGGAGCCGCTCGCCGGTTCGTTCCAGGCGCGCGTCGGGAAAGCCCGCCCACAGCCGCTCGGCGTGGGCGGCGAGCGCGTCGAGCCCGGCCAGGGGTTGATCGGTGAGCGGGTCCTCGTACTGGATGCCCGACGCGCAGACCGCGGCGAACGCCTCGCGGTCGTGCCCGGACCAGGCGGCCTGCCAGCCGTCGATCAGCTCGTCGACGGTCACGGGACACCGGGACTGAGCTGCGCTTCGAGGTCAGGCCGCCCGGATTCGGGGGTCGACGCGCGGGCGTAATGCCGGCGGGCGATCCGTCCCGCGCCCAGCGCCAAGCGTCCCCCCTCGACGGCGAGGCGAATGGCCCGAGCCATGGCCGCCGGGTGGTGAGCCCGGGAGATGGCACTCGCGCACAGCACGGCGTCGCAGCCCAGCTCCATGGCCAGGGCCGCGTCCGAGGCGGTGCCGACACCGGCGTCAAGGATCACCGGAACCTTCGCCTGCTCCACGATCAGGCCGATGTTGTACGGGTTGCGAATGCCCATGCCGCTGCCGATCGGCGAGCCGAGGGGCATCACCGCGGCGCAGCCGACATCCTCCAGGCGCCGGGCCAGCACCGGATCGTCGGTGGTGTAGGGCAGGACCGTGAAACCCTGATCGACGAGCTCCTCGGCCGCCGCCACCAGCTCCACCGCGTCGGGTAGCAGCGTGCGGTCGTCGCCGATCACCTCAAGCTTGATCCAGTCTGTGGCGAACGCCTCCCGCGCCAGATGGGCGGTCAGAACCGCGTCCCGGGCCGTGAAGCAGCCGGCCGTATTGGGCAGGACCTCGAGCCCGCAGGCGCTCAGCACGTCCAGGATCGATCCGCGCGCCGCCGGGTCCAGGCGCCGCAGCGCGACCGTGCACAGCTCGGCTCCGGACTCGCGGCAGGCCCGGGCCAGGATCTCGTGGTTGTCGAATCCGCCCGAGCCCAGGATCAGTCGCGACCGCAGTTCCCGGCCCGCGATCAGCAGCGTGTCCGAATCCATCCTCATCCCCCTCCGATCGCCGACAGCACTTCCAGCTGGGCTCCGTCGCCGACCGGCGTGCGTGACCAGCGCGACCGGCTCACAACCTCGCCGTCCAGCGCGACCGCGACCCCACGCGCGTCGGGAGCGACGTCGAGTAGGGCGACCACGGTGGCCACCGTGGCCCCCGTGTCGAGCTCTCGGCGCTGACCGTTCACGGTGACGATCATGCCGGGCTCGCCATCGCTGTGGGAGACAGTCGCGCCGGCGAGACCGCGGCGTAGGCGGGATCGCTCATCTCGCCGAGCAGCGACGCCAGCACGATCTCGGCCGTGACCGGCGCGAGCAGAATCCCGCCGCGGCCGTGACCGGTGGCCCAGTGCAACCCGGGGACGCGGCTCGGGCCGATCACGGGCAGATTGTCGGAGGTGCCCGGCCGCAGCCCGGCGCTGAACTCATCAATCACGAGCTCCGATACGCCCGGGACCAGCTCGCCGGCCTCGCGCAGGAGCTCGAAGGCGGCTCCCGCGGTGACCGTGGTATCGAAGCCCCGTTCCTCACTGGTGGCCCCGATCACGTAGCGGCCGTCGCCACGCGGCACGATGTAGCTCGAGCCCATCCGGAGCACGCGCGTGAGCAAACCCGGGCCGGCGGGATCATGCAGGCGCAGGATCTGGCCCTTGACCGGGCGCAGGGACGGCCGTTCGGCCCCGGCCGGGACGTCCAGGCGGCCCGACCACGCCCCGGCGGCGATGACCACCGCCCGGGCCCGGAGCTCCTCCCCGGTGGCCAGTCGCACTCCGCTCACCGCTCCGCCGACCGTCTCGACCCCGCTGACCGCGACGCCTTCATGGAGCTGCCCGCCCGCCTCGCGCAGGGCGGCCGACAGGGCGGCGGTCAGCTGCCGCGGATCGATGGCGTGGTCGCCGGGGACGGCCAGCGCGAGCCGCAGCCCCGGAATCAGTCCCGGTTCGAGCCGGCGTGCCGCGCTGGGCCGCAGCCGCTGCACCTCGAGCCCGTAGTGGTCACGGAGGGCACGCTCGCGCTCGAGCGCCTCGGCCTCGTCGGCGTCGCGGGCCACGAGCAGGGTCCCGCACGTGCGATAGCCGGCCCCGCCGAGCCGGGCGGCCAGCTCGGGGTACAGGCTGGCGCTGCGCAGGCCCAGCGTCAGCAGCGGTTCCTCGCCGGCGGAGACCTCGGAGATCGGGGCCAGCATTCCGGCCGCGACCCGGGAGGTGCCGCGCCCGGCCTGATCACGTTCGAGCACGATCGTGGACAGACCACGGGTCTGAGCCCGCCAGGCGATGGCCAGGCCGATCGCCCCCCCGCCGATCACGGCGACATCCACAGCTGCTCGCGTGCGCTCTGACATCAAACCTCCCTGCTCCGGCATTACCCGGCCAGGTTCTGACGGTCGGCGGATCTCGTCTCCTGACGGCCGCCCTCTCAGCCCTGCGGTGGGGCTCCCGTGGGAAAAATGCTAGCGCTCCCGGCCTGGCAGACTGGGCGCGTGAGCAATCGCCGCCGGCGCCTGGCCGCCGCCCGTCTGTACCTGGTCTGCGATGCGCAGCCCAACGCCTTCCTGCGCCAGGCGCTGGCCGGCGGCGTGGACATCGTGCAGCTCCGCTGCAAGCACGCGACCGATCCCGAGATCCTGGCCGCCGCCGCACGCTTCCGCCCCCTGTGCCGCGACTACGACGCGCTCCTGATCATCAACGATCGCCCCGACCTGGTGCGGGCGGCGGACGCCGACGGAGCTCACATCGGCCAGGACGACGGGTCCATCGCCGGTGCCCGGGAGGTCATCGGCCACGACCGGGTGCTCGGGCTCTCAACCCACACGCCCGGCCAGGTCGACGCCGCCGCATCCGCCGGGGTCGACTACATCGGCGTCGGTCCGGTAAACCTCACCCCGACCAAGCCGGGGCGACCCGCCGTGGGTCTGGAGCTGGTCCGCCATGCCGCCGCCCGCAGCCCGGTGCCGTTCTTCGCCATCGGCGGGATCGACGCGGGTAACGTGGCCGCGGTGCGGGCGGCCGGAGCGGAGCGGGTGGCGGTGGTTCGGGCCCTGACCGAGAGCGCCGACCCGGAGGCCGCCGCGCGAGACCTGCGGGCCGCCCTCACCGAGACCTGCGGCAGTGTCCATGCCGGGTAGCCAGCGCCGCCGCAAGCGGGGTCAGCGCCGCCGACCCAGCGCCGCTCGCCCGCGCTCGGCCCCCCCTCCGTCCCCGGCTGCCCCTCCGGCCCCCGCCGGGCCGGACACCGAGCCGCCCGCACAGACCCCCGGGTCGGTGGGCGGTTGGCGGGTCGAGCCGCAGCTGACCCGCTCGCAGCGCCGGGACGCCGAGGTCAGGGCCGGGCTCACACCGATCGAGGCCGGGGAGCGCCCGGGCGCCATCGTGGCCGGCGCGATCATCTCGCTGCTGGTCGGCGCCGGTCAGCTCGTCGCCTTCCTGGCCGGACTGAAGATCCATGGCAAGTCTCCCGCCGCCGGGGGGACCGTGCTCCTCAGCCTGCTCCTGATCGTGTGTGCGATCGGCATGTGGCGGCTCTGGTACGGCGCCGTGCTCGGCTTCATGGCCCTGCTGGCGATCGTCGCCACGCTGTTCTCGCTGCTGCTGATCGAGGCCAGCAACCTGCTCGGGCTGGTGGTGGCGCTGGTCGTCGTGGCCGGCTGCGGCTACCTGTTCTTCAAGCTCGTGCGGGTCCTGAGCCGGATCCAGATGCCGCGCTACCCGGGGCGCTGAGCGGCAGCGGAGTGAGCGGCCGCCGTTGACGCTGGCGGCGGCCCGCCACGCGTCTGTAATAGATTCGTGGTCATGGCTGACTCCTCTTACGATCTCGTCGTCATCGGCTCCGGGCCGGGCGGATACGTGGCGGCGATCCGGGCCGCCCAGCTGGGCATGAAGACCGCGGTCGTCGAGAAGGATCGCGTCGGCGGCCGCTGCCTGAACTACGCCTGCATTCCGGCCAAGGCCGTGCTGCGCGTGGCCGACATCCTGTCCGAGATCCGCGAGGCCGACGAGTTCGGGATCAAGGTGGCGGCCCCCGAGGTCGACTACGACGGCGTCAGCGCGCGTCGGACCAAGGTCATCTCGACGCTCACCGGTGGCGTCGGCGGCCTGCTCAAGAAGAACAAGGTCGACGTGATCGAGGGCTTCGCCAGCCTGGTCGGCGGCGGCCAGATCAAGGTCGGCGAGCAGACCCTCGCCGCCGGCAAGATCGTGCTGGCCACCGGCTCGGTGAAGCGCCCGATCCCCGGCGCCGAGTTCGGCGGGCGGGTGATCGGGACCGAGGAGGCGTGGGCTCTGGAAGCCCTGCCTCGGACGCTGGCGGTGGTCGGCGCGGGCGCGTCGGGAGCGGAGATCGCCTCCGCCTATGCCCGGCTGGGCTCGGAGGTCGTCCTGTTCGAGGCCCTGGAGCGGGTGCTGCCGACCGAGGACGCCGACATCTCCAAGCTCGCCGAACGTGGCTTCAAGAAGCAGGGCATCAAGGTTCACACCGGCACGCTGGTGAGCAACATCGAGACAGGCGAGAGCTCGGTCAAGTTCACCTACGGCGAGGAGGCCGGCGAGGCCGAGTGGCTGGTCATCGCCGCCGGCCGGGGTCCCGACGTGGAGGGCCTCGGGCTGGATGCGGCCGGTGTCAAGCTCGGCGAGCACGGCCTGATCGAGGTCGACGGCGCGATGCACACCAGCGCCGAGAACATCTACGCGATCGGCGATCTCACCGCGGGCCCGGCGCTCGCCCACAAGGCGTCGGACGAAGGCGTCATCGCCGCCGAGGACGCGGCGGGCCTGGAGACCCATCCGATCGAGTACATCGACGTGCCGCGGGCCACCTTCTGCACACCCAACGTGGCCAGCTTCGGGCTCACGGAGGCCCAGGCCCGTGAGCAGGGTCATGACGTGGTGGTGGGCAAGGTCCAGTACGGCGCGGTCGGCGCCGGGACCGTTTACGGCGATCGCACGGGCCTGGTCAAGATCGTGGGCGAGAAGCGCTACGGCGAGCTGCTGGGCGGCCACATCATCGGCGCCAAGGCCACCGAGCTGATCCAGGAGCTGGTCAACGCTCGGGCGCTCGAGGGTGGCTACCCGGAGATCGCCCATCTGGTCCACGGTCATCCCACGATGTCCGAGGCGGTCATGGAAGCCGCCCGCGCCGCGGACGGCTGGCTGATCCACGGCTGACCCCGCGGTCCGGGGGGGAACGCGCTCGTGGCGCCCGAACAACCGGTGTTCTACTACGACCTCGGCGATCCCGAGTGCTACCTGGTCGGCGAGCGCGTCTCCTCCGAGCTGGCGGTGGTGCCCGAATGGGAGCCGATCCTGGCTCGCCGCCTGGGCCTGAGTGTTCCGGACGCGGAGCCGGCGGGTCTGCGCGAGCGCGCCGCGCAGCAGGGGCTGCAGCCGTTGCGCTGGCCGCCCGTGTGGCCGCCGGACACCGAGCAGGCGATGCTCGCCGCCACCTACGCCAAGCACATCGGGCGCGCGGTGGCCTATTCGCTGGCCGCCTTCCGCCAGGCGTTCGCCGGCGGGCGCGACCTCGGGGACGAGGGCACTGTCCTGATCGCCGCCGCGGCGTGTGAGATGCACCCGACCGCGCTGCTGAAGGGCATGGCGCTGCGCTCGGTGGGCGCGGGGCTGGCCCGGGCCGGCGAGCGCGCCCGTGAGGCGGGTGTCACCGCGCTGCCCGCGATCGCCATGGCCGGGGCGGTGTTCACCGGTCGGGACTGTCTCGAGCAGGCCAACCGGTGGCTGGCGAGCCCGGTGGGTGGGCGGTGAGGGCCAACCGGGCCTACCGCTTGATCGTCACGCGCGAGGGCCGCGAGCCCACCTTCCTGGCCGGCCGCGGGCGCACGGACCGGATCGAGCTGGTTTCGATCGCCGAGGAGGAGATCGTCCTCTACTGGGAGTTGCCCGTGCGCCAGGCCTCGCGGCTGCTCAAGCAGCTGCGGCACGACCTGGTCGGCCTCGAGGCCGACGAGTTCATCGCCCGCTGGGAGGGAGCTGACGGCACCCAGGACTGGCCGCTGTGAGTGAGTGGGAGCCCGCCGGCCTTGATCCCGGCGCCCCCGAGCCGGGCCTGAAAGGGGTCTCGAGCATCCGCGAGCCGACCCGGGCCGAGCGCGTGATCGGGCGCCGCAGCGCCGAGACGCGGGCCACCGTCCCGGATATCGAGCTGGGCATCGAGGCCGACGCCGACCCGGCCCTGGCGCTGATCGCCGCCGAGGGGTGCAGCTTCACCGCCGTGCTGGTGCGCGCCTGCGCCGCCGCGCTGCGCGAGCATCCTCGAGCCAACGGCGCCTACCGCGACGGCAAGTTCGAGCTGCACTCGCGCGTCAACATCGCCGTCACCGTTCCCACCGAGGACGCCTACCTCGCGCCCACGCTGCTGGACGCCGACCACCGCAGCCTGGCCGAGCTCGACCGCGAACTCGCTCGCCTCACCGCGCTGGCCGGCGCCGGTGAGCTGACCGCGGCCTCGCTGGCCGGAGCGACCTTCACGCTCACTGATCTCGGACCCCAGGGAGTGCACCGCGGCAGTGCGCTGATCGCGCCCCCGCAGGCGGCCGCGCTGACCGCCGGGGCGGTGCGCGCGATGCCGGTCCTACGCGCTGGGACGGTCCAGGCCGGGCACGCCGTCACGCTGACCCTGGCCGCCGACAGCCGCATCCTGTTCGGCGCGGCAGCGGGACGGTTCCTGCTCGCAGTGGCCCGTGCGTTCGAGTCCGGCCGTCCGTGAACCCGCGGGTGCGCGATCGGGGCTCAGGGCGCCGGAGCCGTTAGGCGTGCGACACGATCGGGGTCGCGGTCGGCCCGGCGGCCGTGAAGCCGGGTAGACGCAGGGTGAAGATCGTGCCCGCGGACGTGCTGCTGACCCGGCAGCTCCCGCCGTGACCCTTGGCGATCGCGTCGACGATGGCCAGTCCCAGCCCGACGCCCCCGGCGGCGCGCGAACGGGCTGCATCGGCCCGCGCGAACCGGTCAAAGATGCGCTCCAGCGCGCGCTCGGGAATTCCGCAGCCCTCGTCCTGGACATCGATCAGCAGCATGCCGAAGGGGTCGCGCCGGACCCGTAGCTCGATCGCGTCGCCCGGGTCGGTGTACTTGACGGCGTTCTCGAGCAGCGCATCCAGCGCCACGCGCAGCCGGTCGGGATCGACGAGCAGGCGTCCCGGCACCAGCGACCCCAGGCGCCAGACGCGCGGCGCGATCTCCGACCAGCGCATGAATACGTCCTCCAGGAACGGCTCGAGCTCGACCTCGGACGGGTGCACGAAGTCGGGGTGGTCCGCGGCGGCCAGCAGGAGCAGACGCTCGATGATCGCGTCAATGCGGCCCAGCTCGTCCAGGGCGATCTCGAGCTCGGGGCTCTCGGCGTGGGAACGGAGCAGCTCCAGATGACCGCGGGCGATCGTCACCGGTGTGCGCAGCTCATGGGAGGCGTCGTGCAGGAAGCGCTCCTGGCCCTCGAGCAGGGAGAGGCGCTCCTCAGCCTGCTGCTCGGCCACCGCGAGCGCCTCGACGCGGCGCCGGGCGTGCCAGACCATGGCCAGGAACATCGCCGCCATCAGCGGCACCTCGAACAGCTCTCCCCACAGCTGAAGGCCATGGAAGGCGTCGAACCCGATCGAGGCCGCCGTCAGCGCCATCACGGCGCCGAGCACGATCAGCGTGGGGCGGGCCGCCCACACGCGGAAGCCGTAGAGCAGCGTGAGGCTGATCCAGACGAAGTGGAAGGGGATCGTCTCCCAGCTCGGCCAGATGATCATCACCGCGTAGTTGGCGGCCGCGAACAGGGCCCACAACAGCTCCACGCGGTAGCGGCGCAGTACGACGCCCGGCCTCATGCCGCGGCCCGGTAACCGGCCTTCCGGACGGTCTCGATCGGTGCGTCGTGACCGAGCTGGCGGCGCAGCCGCCGCACGCACACGTCGACAACATTGGAGCGGGGATCGAAGTGCAGGCCCCAGACCTCGGACAGGAGCCGCTGGCGGCTGATGACCTGGCCCGGATGCAGCATCAGGAAGTGGAGCAGGCGGAATTCCCGGTCGGAGAGGTCGGCGCTGCGATCGCCGACCCAGGCCCGCCGGCGCGTCACGTCGAGAGCCAGCCGGCCGGTGCGCAGGACCGTGCTGTCCTCCGCCGGGTGAGCGCGGCGCAGCTGGACGCGGACGCGAGCCAGGAGCTCGTCGAGCGAGAAGGGCTTGGCCAGGTAGTCGACGGCGCCGAGCTCGAAGCCGCGCAGCTTGGTGGCCAGGTCATTGCGGGCCGACAGGATCACGAAGGGCAGATCGGGCCGGTGCGCGTGGACCGTCTCGAGAATCTCCAGACCGGCGCGGCCGGGTAGGAGGAGGTCCAGGATGGCCAGCTCGTAGCCGCCCGTCAGAGCGAGTCTGAGTCCCTGCTCGCCGTCCTCGACGACGTCGACCTGAAAGCCCTCGGCCTCGAAGGCACGGGCCAGAAAGGCGCGAATCCGCGCCTCATCCTCGACGACCAGAATGCGCATGCTCTCCTCCCTGACCGGCTGCGGGGGGAAACCTACCGCGTCACCGATGACTTGTAAATGACCGGGAGATGACATCGCGGTCATCTCCTTGCGTTTGCGATCGGAGGCGATACGTTGCGCCGGTCGATGGAGAGGAATTGATGACTTCTGCAGCCAAACGCACGGTTGGCACGCTCGTGGGAGTCGTCGCGGTGTGCGTGCTGATCGGGCTCTACATCGGGCTGTACCTGACCAACGTGCCCGGTTCGGCCGCCGCGGTGCGGACGTCATCGGGCGAGCAGTTGTATCTGGCCACGGTCCCGGCCGCGGCGCTGAACGACCCCCACAACACCTGGGTCTCCTACTACGCCGTAAACGCCAACAGCGGCAACTGGCGTCACGTGACCACGTACACGATGCCGGCTCACAGCCTGGTGCACATGACCATCTATGAGTACGACACCCAGACTGGTCTGCGCAATCCGTTCATCGCCCAGGCCACGGGGACCGTAGGCGGGACCTTCACGATGAACGGCAAGCCGGTCCAGGCCGTCGACCCCGCCACCGCGTCTCACATATTCGCGATTCCGGAGATCGGCGTTTCCGTCCCGCTGCCGGGCCCGGACAGCAGCGCGAAGAACCTGTGCTCCAACGCGCCATGCTCGCTCAGCAACGCCCATGTGACGATCTCCTTCACGTTCCGGACGCCGGGACGCGGGCTCTACCGCTGGCAGTGCTTCGTCCCCTGTGCGCTGGGCTTCATCAACGGGGTGGGCGGACCGATGGCGACGGTGGGTTACATGGACGGCTACATCAAAGTCGTATGACTCGGCAGGTGCGATGAGCGAGGTCAACCATTTCCGCCGCGTGGTCCTCTGGTGGCTGCTGGCCACCGTGATCGCCACGCCGCTGGTCGTGTTCGTGGCCGCTCCGGGGCTGCCGCCCGGCAACGGCACGGTGGAGTCCTCGGGCCAGGTCGTCGACAACACCGTGCTGCTCGGGCTGTCCACCCCGGTGGCCACGGCGGTGCTGGTGTACTTCATCTACGCGCTGGTTGCCTTCCGCGAGCGCGAGCCCGCCGCGGTCCTCGACGGGCCGCCGATCCGGGGCCACAGCACGATTCAGATCTGGTGGTTGATCGTCACCTCGGCGATCGTGCTCTTTCTGGCCGGCTACGGCTCGATCCGGATGCTGGACGACGGGTCCGGTGGTGGCCAGGGCCCGAACCCGATCGCGTCGCCTGAGGGAGCGAACCACGCGCTCCAGGTGCAGGTCATCGCCCAGCAGTGGAAGTTCGACTACCGCTGGCCGGCCTACGGGGGTGTGGAAACACCCACGCTCGAGCTCCCGGCCAACCGGCTGATCGAGTTCCACGTCACCTCGCTGGACGTGATCCACTCCTTCTGGGCCTACCAGCTGGCCGTCAAGGCGGACGCCAACCCCGGCGTCGACAACATCGCGTTCGTCACCACCAAGGGACCGATGGTGTTCAACATCCATTGCGCCGAGCTGTGCGGCGTCTGGCACGGCTACATGTTCGAGAAGGGCCGTGTCGTGCCTCCGGCTCAATTCTCGAGCTGGATCGCGGCGCAGCAGAAGCAGTTCGCCCCGGCCACCAAGAACCTGGGGCCGTATGAGAAGCGCTACTTCCCGGCCCCCCAGAGGAGAGCTTGATGACCTCGATCGCGATCTCCGCCGGACGGCAGCCCGCCTGGCGTCGATTCCTCGGCTTCAACCTGCTCACCGGCATCGTGCTGGCGGTCGTCGGATGGCTGATCGGGGACTGGATCGGCGGCCTCATCCATGCCCCGAGCCTCGACTACTTCAAGGTCGGGACCGGCGAGAACGACATCGGGATCATGCTCGGTTACCTGTTCGGGGTGATCGGGTTCCTGGTGGGCCTCGGCTTCGCCAACTATCCGGTGCGCAGGCTGCTCGGCCACCCGCCGACGCTGGCCGAGCACGAGAGCGAGGGTGAGGGGGTCGGCCGCTACTTCCGTCTGTGCACCGATCACAAGGTCGTCGCCATCCAGTACATCATCGGGATCGGCGTGTTCTTCCTGGTCGGCGGCATCAACGCGATGCTGATCCGCACCGAGCTGCTGCAGCCCAACGTGCATGCCTTCGGCGCCAACCAGTACCTGACCCTGGTCGGCATGCACGGCGCGATGATGATGGGAATCATGACCTCCGGCGTGCTCGGGCCGTTCGCCAACTGGCTCGTGCCCCTCATGATCGGGACCCGGCGGATGGCCTTCCCGCGGGTCGAGTCGTTCACCTTCTGGCTGCTGATGGCCGCCGGTGTGGTCCTCATCACGACGATCTTCATGGGTGGCTTCCAGACCGGCTGGACCGGCTACCAGCCGCTGGGCGATCAGGGCACGGCGGGCTACGACGCCTACATCGGCTTCTTCGCGCTGGTCGGGCTCTCGATGTGCCTGCTGGGCTTCAACCTGCTGGCCACGATCATCACGATGCGCGCTCCGGGCATGACCTGGACGCGCCTGCCGATCTTCGTCTGGAGCGTGTTCGCGACCGCGATCCTGATGCTGCTGGCCGCCCCGATGCTGATCGCCGCCCTGCTGATGGGAGGACTGGACCGCACGATTCAGACCGCGTTCTACGTGGCCGGCAACGGCGGCAGCGCCTACCTGTATCAGAACCTGTTCTGGGTGTTCGGCCACCCCGAGGTCTACATCGTCGCGATCCCCGGCTTCGGGATCGTGCTCGAGCTCCTGCCGGTGTTCGCCCGCAAGCCCCTGTGGGGCTACCGCCTGGCCGTCGCCGGCATGCTCGGCGTGGCCCTGCTCAGCTTCTTCGTCTGGCAGCACCACCTGTTCGTCAGCGGCATCAATGCCGATCTGCGGCCGTTCTACATGCTCTCGACCGAGCTGATCTCGCTGCCCACCGGTTTCACCTTCCTGTGCGCGATGGGCACGCTGTGGCGCGGGCGAATACGGTTCACCGTGCCGATGCTGTTCTGCCTGGCCTGGGCGTTCAACTTCCTGATCGGCGGCCTCTCCGGAGTGCT
The DNA here is from genome assembly GCA_036392135.1 of Solirubrobacteraceae bacterium. GTDB lineage: Bacteria > Actinomycetota > Thermoleophilia > Solirubrobacterales > Solirubrobacteraceae > Palsa-465. The sequence goes on along the minus strand of DASVYO010000050.1, from coordinate 20,959 downwards.
TCTGTCCGACGTCCCCAGCGACGTCACGACCCACGGCAGCTTCTTCTCCATGGCTCACTTCCACTACACGATCATGGGCGGCCTGGTGTTCACCGTGTTCGCGGCGATCTACTACTGGGGCCCGAAGATGACCGGCTTCAACTTCAACGAGCGGCTGGCCAAGATCCACTTCTGGACCATGTTCATCGCCTTCAACTCGACCTTCGCGCCGCTGTTCGCCCTGGGCTTCCTGGGCATGCCGAGGCGCGTGGTGACCTATCCCGCCAACCTGCAGCCCCTCAACGACTGGGTGTCGGTATCGGCGTTCTGCCTCGGCCTGTCGATGCTGGTGTTCCTGGTCAACCTGATCTGGTCGATGCTGTTCAAGCGCGAGCCGGCTGCCGCCAACCCCTGGAACTCGAAGTCAGCTGAGTGGCAGCTGCCCACGCCGGTCCCGGTCCACGACTTCGACCGGTTCCCGGTGTTCGATCCCGATCCCTACCCGTACGGCGTCGAGCCGGCCACGGGGCCGGCGCTGTCGCCGGCCGGAGCGGGGAGCTAGCCCATGGAAGGCTCGGCCTCCGCCCCCACTCATCCCAGCATCGAGCTCGAGCCGCCGGAGTGGCAGCCGCGGGCGACCTGGGTCTCGGCCCGTCTGCTCTGCGGGGCGGCGGCGTTCTTCTTCATGGCCTTCGTGTTCGGCTACTTCTACCTGCGCTCGCTGGACACCAACAACGACTGGAAGATCGGGCACGTCGACCCCTCGCTCGGCTGGGGCATCGCGATCGTCGTGGTTCTCATTCTGAGCGCGGTTGCGCTCCGGGCCGCGGCCGCGAGCCGCGAGCGGGCCGTCCTTGCTGGAAGGGTCGCGCTGGTCCTCGCCCTGCTCTCGATTGTGCTCCAGGTGATCGACTGGACGACCCTGGGCTTCGGGCCCGCGAGCGGCGGCTACGCAAGCATCTTCATCGGCTGGACCGCCTTCTATGCGGTGTTCACGCTGGCCTCCGTGTACTGGATCCAGACGCAGGTGGCCACGATCCGGCGCCTGCGGCGTGAGGGTACGGTGGCGGCCGCGGCGCACGTAATCACCGACCCGGCGCTGGTTCAGGCCGGCCTCGACGCGTGCTCGTTCTTCTGGAACTTCTACGTCGCCAACGGCGTGCTGCTGTTCGTACTGCTCTACGTGCTCTGAGCCATGAGCCTCGGCGGATGGTCGCTCCAACCCCCATTCGCCTACGTGGCGGTCGCCGCCGTTCTGTACTGGCTCGGCGGCCGCGGTTACCGCCGCGGGCATTCCCCGTGGCAGACGGCCTCGTTCGCCGCCGGTCTGGTCGTGATCGTGCTCGCGCTGGAGTCGCCGCTGGACGGCTACGCCGACCAGCTGTTCTGGGCGCACATGGCCCAGCACGTCCTGCTGCTCACCGTGGCGCCGCCGCTGATCCTGCTCGGCCGCCCGTGGCCTCGGATGTGGCGGGCGCTGCCGCTGCACTCACGCACGACGATCGGACGCAAGCTGGCCCGGGCCCGGTGGGCGGCTCCGGTCCGGGCGCTGGCTCGCCCGGTCCCGGCCTGGCTGCTGTTCAACGGCACGATCATCGCCTGGCACATCCCGGCCGCCTATCAGGCGACCCTCGTCAACGGGTTGGTCCACGACCTCGAGCACGCCATGTTCTTCTTCACCGGCCTGCTGTTCTGGGCCCGTGTCATCGATCCGGGCCCCCTGCGTCCGCGGCTGGTCTGGCCGGCCCGGATCGCGTTTGTCGTGGGCGCGATGATCGTCGGCTGGATCCTGGCCATCACGCTCGTGCTCGTCACCCGCGCCATCTATCCGCACTACGCGCTGCTCGCGCACCGTCCCGGCGGAATCTCGGCGCTCACCGACCAGCAGATCGCGGCCGGGATCATGTGGGTCCCCGGCTCGATCGCCTACGGCATCACCTTCATCATCGGCCTGTATCGCTGGCTCGAGCCCGACAGCGGCCCCCGTTCATCCCGGCCCGCGCTCACGACCTGAGGAGGACTGACCGTCCCATGCCACCCATTCCGTTCGCGGACAACTTTCTCGCCGGCTCGCTGATCTCGCTGCTGATGCCGGTCGGTCTGCTGATCGCCCTGGTCGTCTGGTACCACTTCGTCGTCCTCCACGTGCCCGGGGACACGCCCACCTCGTCTGCCCAGCTGCCCCCCCAGGAGACCGTGGCCGCGGCTCCCGAGTCGGACGTGACGCCGGCCGGGCCTCCGCCGGGCGAGCTTTGATCGACGCCGGCACTGGCACTGGCGCCGGCCCCGCGGTCCGCGGCCAGCGGGCCGGTGGCCGGCGGATCGTGGCCGTGGTGCTGTGCGCCGTACTGGCCGGGATCGGGATCGGCGTTGCCTGGCACCTGCTCCTCTCCCCGGAGCACCACGTCCTGGCGGTCACCCACAGGGGGAACCTGGACGGCCAGGCGACATGGGCCCCCGGCACCCGGCCCGCGCCCCCGATCACCGCACTGCGCGACCAGCACGGCGCTCGCTTCTCGCTGGGCTCCCTGCACGGGCACACGGTGGCGATCGAGTTCTTCGATTCCCACTGTCATCAGGCCTGCCCGCTGGCGGGCCGGGCGCTGGCCGCCTCCGAGCGCCTGCTCCCGCGCGCCCAGCGACCGGTGCTGGTCGTGGTCAGCATCAATCCGCTCGATACCCCCGCCAGCACGCGGGCGGCGGTCAGGGCGTGGGGGCTGGCCGGACTGGCCTCGTGGCACTGGCTGCGAGGAACCCATGCCGAGCTGGCCCGGGTCTGGAGCGCGTACCACATCTTCGTCCAACCGATGAAGGGCGACATCGCCCACACCGAGGCGCTGTACCTGCTGGATCGCCGCGGTGACGAGCGCTCGGGCTATCTGTTCCCCTACGCCCCCGACTTCGTGGCCCACGATCTGCGCGTGCTGGCCGGGACTGGCTCGAGCGCGGAGCATCATGCCTGACCTCGTCGAAGCGCTCCCGGCTCCCGGGTCCCGACCCGTCCTCGGCGCCGCCGCGCGGGCCAGCGCCCGGGACTACGTGACGCTGACCAAGCCGCGGATCATGTCCCTGCTGGTCCTGACGTCGGTGTGCGCGATGATCGCCGCCGCCGGGGGCTCACCGGCGACGGTGCCGCTGGTGGCGCTGGTCCTCGGAGGTGCGCTCGCCTGTGGCGGGGCCAGCGCCCTGAACCATGTCCTGGACCGGGACATCGATCGCCTGATGGGCCCGCGTACCGCGTCCCGGCCCGTGGCCGCGGGCCGGATCACCCCCGCGCGCGCGACCACGTTCGGCCTCACCCTGTCGACGCTCTCGTTCCTGGTGCTGGTCGTGTTCGCCAATCTGCTCAGCGCTTCGCTGGCCGTCAGCGGCGGCGTGTTCTACGTGCTCGTCTACACGCGCTGGCTGAAGCGCAGCACGCCTCAGAACATCGTCATCGGCGGCGCGGCGGGCGCGATCCCGCCGCTGGCCGGGTGGGCGGCAGCGCACGGCCAGCTCGGACTGGGCGCGCTCTACCTGTTCCTGATCGTGCTGCTCTGGACCCCGCCCCATTTCTGGGCCCTGGCGCTGCTGCTGGCCCCGCACTACACGGCGGCACGGATCCCGATGATGCCGGTCGTCCGCGGCCGCTCGGCGACCGCCCGGCAGGTGCTCCTGTACACGCTGGCCCTGACCGGGATCACGCTGCTGCCCGGGGTGACCGGCACCTTCGGGCTGCTCTACGTGGCCGCCGTGGTCCCGCTCGACGGTGTCCTCGCGTTCCTTTCCTGGCGGCTGTGGCGGGGGGCCTCCTCAACGCGCGCCGCCGTGCTGTTCCACTACTCGCTGCTGTACCTGGCGCTGCTGTTCGTGGCCGTGGCCGCCGACGCGGCCGTCCGGTAGCGCTCAGGCCGGCTCGCGCTCCAGCACCCGGATGTCGTGAGCCAGGGCCTCCGGGGTGAGCTGGTCGGCGGCGAAGCCGATCCGCTCGAGTCCCCGCTTGTCGATCAGGATCACGAACGTCGAATGGTCGACCTTGGGGGTCACCGGTTGGATCCCGTACGCCTTCCAGATCGGGCGCAGCTCGGCCACCGGGCCGTTGAGGAAGGCCAGGCGGCCCGTCATCTCGTGCTGGGCCACGAACGCGCGGCGGCGCCCCACCGTGTCCTCGGCGGGGTCGGCGCTGATCCCGATCGCGGGTACCCCGCGGCCGCTGCCCGGCAGCGAGTTCAGGGCGCCCTTGATCTGCTCGACCATGAACGGACACGCGTCGTGGCACAGCGAGTGGATGAAGGTCAGCACCACCACGTGCCCGCGATACTGGGACAGACTGACCCGGCGGCCGGTCTGATCGACCAGCGAGAAGGCCGGCGCGCGCAGGTTGGGCGGCATCAGCGGCCCGTCGAAGGGCGAGTTGGACCGCAGCGCTGCGCTTCCCGCGCCGACGCTGCTGCTGCTGCTGCTGCTGCCGCCGCCGCCGGACAGGACCACGATCACGATCGCCGCCAGCAGGGCCAAAAGCAGGGCCGTCAGCCCCCGCTGGAGCTTCACCGCCGACGTCATGGGCCCGATTCTCGCATCCGGGCGTCTCAGCGGCCATCGTCGGAGGACACTGTCGGGTATGGATGCTGAGCTGATGGCCATCCTGCGCCGGGAGGTGGCCGACCGGCGGGTGCTGGCCGCGATGGCCGCCGTCCCCCGCGAGCGGTTCGTGACCGAGGCCGAGCGCGGGCGTGCCTACGACAACATCGCCCTGCCGATCGCCTGCCAGCAGACCATTTCCCAGCCGCTGGTGGTGGCCCGGATGCTCGAGCTGCTCGAGCTCCGGCCGACCGACCGGGTGCTCGACATCGGCACCGGCTCGGGGTACCACGCGGCGCTCCTGGCCCGGCTGTCGGCGCACGTGTGGTCGATCGAGCGCCATCCGGAGCTCAGCCGGCGCGCGCGGCGGACGCTGGCCGAGCTTGAGATCGTGAACGTCTCCTGCCTGACCGGCGACGGCTCGGCCGGACTGCCGGCCAAGGCCCCGTTTCAGGCCATCAACGTCGCCGCGGCGACCCGCCAGTCCGCCCTGGCCCCGCTCGAGGCGCAGCTGGCCCCCGGCGGGCGGCTGGTGGCTCCGGTCGGGACTGATGATCAGCATCTGGTTCGCGCCCGGCGCGAGCCCGGCGGCATCCGGCGCGAGAGATTCGAGCCGGTCAGATTCGTGCCGCTGGTGCCGGGTCCGGCGTCCTGAGCGCCGTCCCCTGTCCGTCTCGGGCACCGGCCGCCGTCGCGGCCGCCGGCGGGCCACCCAGCCGACGGCGCATGATCTCGATCGCCTCCGGGTGGTGGTCGATCAGCACGAAGCGCCGCCCGAGCTTCTGGCACACCGCCCCCAGCGTGCCCGAGCCGGCGAACGGATCCAGGCACCAGCCGCCGGGGCGGGACGAGGCGGCGACCAGCCGCCGCAGCACGCCCTCGGGCTTCTGGGTCGGATAGCCGGTCTTCTCGGCCCCGGTTGTGGGCACGATCGTGTGGAACCAGACATCGGTGGGGCGCTTGCCACGCGCGGCCTTCTCCGGCCCCACGAGACCGGGCGCCATGTAGGGCTCGCGCTCGACCGCGTCGGCATCGAAATGATGGCCGCCCGGGGTCTTCACATAGGCCAGGATCGTGTCGTGTTTGGCCGGCCAGCGCCGCCTCGGCTTGGCGCCGTAGTCGTAGGCCCAGATGAGTTCGTTCAGGAACGCCGAGCGGCTGAAGATCTCATCCAGCAGAAGCTTGCAGTAGTGCGCCTCGCGGTAGTCGATGTGGAAGTACAGGGTCCCGTGGGGGGCCAGCAGCTCGCGGGCGCGGATCAGGCGCGGCTCGAGAAAGCCGAGGTAGTCGCCGAACGCGTCGTCGTAGCTGAGCGAGCGCAGCAGCCGCGACCGATAGCGCCGCCCACCGAAGCCGACCCGCGACGAGGCCGGATCGGCGACCACGCTGGTCGTGCGTCGTGCCTGCGCGCGGCCGGTGTTGAACGGCGGATCCATGTAGATGAGGTCGAAATGACCACTGGGAAGCCGCTCCAGCGCAGTCGCATTGTCCCCGCACAGGAGCAGGTCCTCGTCCAGCACGAGCGGGTCGTGAGCGGCCTGCATGCGCATCCTGCGCAGAACGTACCGCGCCACCCGGCCGGCCACCCGGGCCGATCCGCCACCGCCTTGAGCCTGCCCTTACGCCGCAGACGCTAGGATTTGCGTTGGTGGTGTCCGCCTTCTATAAGCGTCTGCGGCTGTCCGCGCTCGCTCACAAGATCACCAAGTACGCGATCGGCTCGGTCGTCGCGCTGGTTACGAGCATCGTGGTGTTCGCGATTCTGTACGTGATGCACGTCGGCACGACGTGGTGCTCGGTCGCGGCCTTCATCGCCGGCGCGGTCCCCAACTGGATCCTCAATCGCCGCTGGGCCTGGGGCGTGCGGGGCGAGGTCGAGATCCTGCGGGAGATCATCGGCTACCTGATCATCTCGATCCTGGTGCTGGTCGCGTCATCGGCGGCCACGGGCTGGGCCCAGGACCGGGTGCAGGGCATCCCCTCGGGCCACGGCATCCGCGTGCTCCTGGTCACCGCCGCCTACGTGACCGTTCAGGCCTTCTTCTTCGCGGCCAAGTTCGTGGTCTACGAGCACTGGGTGTTCGCGGGCCGCTCCCGCCTGCGCGCCGCCGTGCGGTCCCGCCACCAGGTGTGGACGGCAGCCCGGGCGAACCGCACTCCGTAGCCGAAGTTCCCGCCCTTCTTGGTGCCGGTCGCGTGGCGCCCGCGGTCGCGCATCGTGGTCGGGACCTCGGCCAGGCGGAAGCCGTTCAGCGCCGCTGAGATCTGCAGTTCAGAGGCCTGGTACTGCGGCTGCTCGAGCGTGACCACGCCGGTCAGCTCCGAGCGCATCGCGCGCAGCCCGCAGGCCGGGTCGGTCACCCGCTGGCGGACGAGCAGGGTGATCAGCGCGCCGAACACGATCACGCCGAGATGCCGCGTGGCGTCGGTGGTCAGCTCGGTGCCCAGGCGGCGCGAGCCGGACACGAAGTCGGCCCGGTCGGACAGGATCGGCTCGATCACCTTGGCGATCTCGCCCGTCTCGTACTGCCCGTCGGCATCGATCGTGACGATGATCTGGGCTCCGCGGGCCCGCGCCAGCCAGTAGCCCAGACGGAGTGCGGCGCCCTGGCCCCGGTTGACGGGCACATCGCAGACCAGCGCTCCGGCTTCAGCGGCCTTGGCCGCGGTCGCGTCCCGGGCCCCGTCCACGACGACGATCACCTCGGTGGCCAGTCCGGCCACCGTACCGGGGATGCCGGCGATGACCTCGGCCACGGTCGGCTCCTCGTTATAGGCGGGGATGACGACGGCCAGCGGCGCGCCCGCACCCGCGGGGTGAGCGGCCAGGAACTGGTCGGCGGCGCCGCGCTCAGCCGGTTCGAGCCGCACGTACTCGGCGGGACTGACCGGCCGATCGGGCTCGACCATCGTCACGCCTTGCCGCCGGCGGCCAGGGGGGCCTCGATATCGGCCGTCGACCACTCCTCCCAGACGCCGATCAGGCCGTCGCGCAGATCGGGGTATTGAGGCGACCAGCCGGCCTGGTGGGCGCGGCTCGGGTCGACGATCACGGCCGGCATCTCACCCGCCTTGGCCGGGCCGTGGCGGACGTCGATCTGCGCGCCGGTGACCTCGCGCACGGCGTCGATCACCTGGAGCACCGACAGCGAGCTGCCCGAGCCGATGACCATCGGTCCCGCCCACGCCTCGCTGGTCAGGCCGAGCCACATGGCCGCCACGACATCATCGACGTGAACATAGTCACGCACCTGCCGCCCGTCTCCGTAGACCTCGAACGTCGTGCCCAGGCGGATGCAGCGCATCAGGCGCGCGACGATGCTGTCCTTGGCCTGCATCCCGGGGCCGTACACGTTGGTCAGGCGGATGCAGGCGCAGCGCACTCCGTAGGAGGCGGTGTAGGCGGACATCAGCATCTCGCCGGCGGCCTTGGTGGCACCGTACGGGGTCAGCGGGTTGAGGACCGCGGCCTCAGAGATCCTGGGGGCCCGCATCGGGCCGGTGACGGCGTTGGTGGAGGCGAAGGCCAGGGAGCTGACGCCCGCCGCCTTGGCCGCCTCGAGCAGCCGGTGGGTCCCGGCCACGTTGGTGCGGAACGTGAGCTCGGGTTGCTCGATGGAGCGCAGCACCGAGGTGACGGCGGCCAGGTGCACGACGGATTGGAAGCCACCGTCGAAGGCCCGCTCCAGGACCTCCTCATCAGCGATGTCCCCGATCACGACATCGACGCTCGGGTCGGGATGCGGCTGAAGGTCGACGACGCGGACCTGAGCCCCGTCGGCGGCCAGCTTGGCGACCACGCGGCGGCCGATGAAGCCCGAGCCTCCGGTGACGAGGACCCGGCGCCCGGCCGGCGCCCCCGGGGCGGGCGTGCTCACGTGTCCTTCACCCGGTCTCTGGGGGTTCGATGCATGGCGACGGCCGAGGATACGCGATCCCGGCCGGCGCTCGGGGCGACCCGGCCTCACTGATAAGTTCGCCCTGCCGTGTCCAAGCAAGCGTCTCACGCGCGCGGAGCGTTCGGGGCCGGCCTCGCGGAGCCGTTGCGGCGTCCCGTCGGCGTGGCTGAGACGAACCGGCCGGCCGATCGCCGGGGCTGGTGGTTGATCGGAGCCGTGGTCGTGCTCGTCGTCTCCGCGCTGATCGTCATCTGGGCCCGGGTTCGCCCGGGCTATGACCCCTACGGCTGGCTGGTGTGGGGCCATCTGACTCTGCACGGCCGGCTCGACACGAACGGGGCCCCGTCGTGGAAGCCGCTGCCCTACCTGTTCACGCTGCCCTACGCGCTCCTGGGGCGGAACGCGCTGTATCTCTGGATGACGACCGCGTTCGCGATCTCGCTGACCGGCGTCGTGTTCGCCGCGCGGGTCGCCTTCTGGCTCGTGGCCGCCCCGGCCGCACGCCGGTACGCGGCCTACGCGGCCGGGCTGAGCGCCGCGGTCGGCCTGCTGGCGATCGAGCACTACCCGCATTCGATCCTCAGCGCCGAGTCGGACACGATGATCGTCGCCCTGTGCCTGATCGCGGTCGACGGCATCCTGCAGCGCCGCTACCGATGGGCCTTCTGGATGTGGTGGCTGGCCGCCCTGGGCCGTCCCGAGGCGTGGGCGCCGATTGGCCTGTACTTCCTGTGGGCGTGGCGCGCGCAGCCGCGCCGGCGAGCCGAGATGACCGTCGGCATGGTGCTGATCCCGGTGCTCTGGCTCGGGGTTCCGGCCCTCACCTCGCACAGCCCGTTCTCGGGCGCGACGCTGGCCGAGCACTCCGTGCGCGCGCTGCACGGCAACAAGGTCACGGGCACGATCCGGCGCTTCCTGGCCCTCAACCCGCCCGCGGTCGAGCTGGCCGCGCTGGCGGCCGTGCTGCTGGCCGCGATGCGCCGCGACCGCGGCGTGCCGGCGCTGGCCGGCGGCGTGATCCTGTGGGTGGGGGTGGAGATCGCCTTTGCCCTGCACGGCTGGTCGGCGGTGCCCCGCTACATGTACGAGGCGGCCGCCGCCACCGCTGTGCTGGCCGGGGTGGCCGTGGGGCGGATCATCCTCGAGCTCCACGATGGCGCCCGGCGCCGGCACCTCGGCCCGCGCCGGATCGCCGCCGGCCTGGCGCTGCTCGGGGCCGTGCTCGCGGTGGGCATCTCACTGCCGCCCGTGCTCCGCGAGCGGATCGCGGCCGAGCGGCGGGACCTGCGGGGCCAGCGCATCCGGGCCCGTTACATCAGCCTGCTGGCCGGCGGGGTCGCGCATCTCGGCGCCGCGCGGATCCTGGCCTGCGGGCAGCCGAACATCGGCGTCGGCTGGCAGAGCATCCTGGCCTGGCAGCTCGGCACCAATGTCGGGATGCTCTACTTCTCACCCGCCTCCGAGCAGACCAATCCGCGTCCGATCGTCAACATGCACCCCAACGCCCACGGCTGGCGATTCTTCCCCAGCAACTGGACCAGCTCGACCCAGGCGAGCCGCTGCCGCGGGCTCGCCTACCAGACATGAGCGTCCGCGCCTCCCCGCGCCGGATCCAGCGGCGCCGGGCCCGCCTGGCCGGTCTGGTCGGCCTGCTGGTCGCGATCGCCATCGTGACCGCCACGACTCAGAGCGGCAGCGTCGCCCCCCCGCCACACGCCGGCGCGGCGCTCGGAGCCACCGCCGGTGACCCGTTCGCCTACCGGAGCTCCCGGGAGCCCGAGTTCGTGGCTCGGGCCACCGCCGGGGAGGCGCATCCCCTGTTCACCCAGAGTCCCGACGGCGCGCTCGCCACCGCGCAGCGCGTGGCCGCCTACCGGCCGCTGATCGACCGCGTGACCGCCGGGACCGGGATCGACCCCAACCTGCTCGAGGGGCTCGTGTTCGTGGAGAGCGCCGGGCGCCCCGAGGTCATCGCCGGCGCGGATCCGTCCGCCGCGGCCGGCCTGACCCAGATTCTGGCCGCGACCGGCCAGACGCTGCTGGGCATGAACATCGACCTGGCGCGCAGCCGTGCGCTGAGCGCTCAGGTCGACGCCGTCGCCGCGGGCACGCGGCGGGGATTCCTGGCCCCGCTGCTCGCGCGGCGGGCCGCGGCCGACCCGCGGTTCAACCCGGCCGCGGAGCTGGCGGCCACGGTCCGCTACCTCGAGGACGCGCGGGCTCAGTTCGGCCGCGAGGATCTGGCCCTCGAGTCCTACCACATGGGCATCGGCAACCTCCACCAGGTCCTCTCGGACTACGACGGCGGTCAGCCGGTGCCCTACGCACAGCTCTACTTCGACACCAACCCGCAGTTCCATCGCCGCGCCTTCGATCTGCTGGCCGGACTCGGGGATGACTCATCCCTCTACCTGTGGCGGATCCTCGGGGCCGTGCAGATCATGCGGCTGTACCGCACCGACCGGCCCGCGCTGCGCCGGCTCGCGGCGCTGCAGACCGCGGCGCCCTCGGACGCGCTCGTTCTGCAGCCGCCCGACCGCACGCCGCGGTTCAGCGACCCCGCTGCCCTGTCGGCCGGCTACCAGCGCCGGGCGCTGGTCCCGCTGCCCACCAACGCCGCCCAGCTTGGTCTCGCCTACGACGCGTCGATGGGCTCGGACGCCGGGCGGCTCGGCGCGCCGCGGGCGCTGTACCGCGGCCTGCGGCCGGTGGCGCTGCGGATGCTGATCGCGCTGGCCGCGCGGGTGCGGTCGCTGAGCGGTGACACCGGGCCACTGCACGTGCTGAGCGCCGCCGCCGACCAGCAGTACGTGGACCGCTCCGGGACGGGCTTTGCCTCCTCGCCGGACGGCTACTCGTTTCAGATCTCGCGCCGCTACGCCAGCGCCGCCCAGGCCACCGCCTTCCAGGCCGTGCTCGACCGCCTGCAGGCGCTCAACCTGATCGCCTTCTCGCGCGAGCCGGCGGCGATCGACATCACGGTCGCCCGCGACGCCGGTGGGTGGGCGAAGTGAACCCGGACCGCCCGGTAGGTTGCCTGGCATGACCGCCATCTTCCGCACTCCTGAGGAACGCTTCACGGGCCTGCCCGAGTTCCCCTTCGCCGCCCGCTACAGCCAGTGGGGCGAGCTGCGCCTGGCCCGCATCGACGAGGGGGACGGCTCGCCGGTCGTGTTCCTGCACGGCGAGCCCACGTGGTCCTATCTGTGGCGGCGCGTGATCGGACCGGTGCTCGCGGCCGGCCACCGGTGCATCGCCCCCGACCTGCCCGGCTTCGGGCGCTCGGACAAGCCAACGGCGCTCGATTGGTACACCTACGACCGCCACACCGAGGCGATGACCGCACTGATGGATGAGCTCGACGTGCGCGGCGCGACCCTGGTCGTGCACGACTGGGGCGGTCCGATCGGACTGCGGCTGGCCGTCGAGCAGCGCCAGCGCTTCGACCGGCTGGTGATTCTGGACACCGGGCTGTTCACCGGTCATCAGAAGATGACCGAGGCCTGGATCGCGTTCCGGGACTTCGTGGCGCGGACGGAGGATCTGCCCGTCGGCTTCCTCGTCCGCGGCGCCTGCCACACCGACCCCGGGGACGCGGTGATCGCCGCCTACGAGGCTCCGTTCCCGGCCGCCGCCGCCAAGGCGGGCGCGCGGGCCTTCCCGCTCATGCTGCCCACCTCACCCGATGCCCCGGGAGCCGCCGCCGGCCAGCGCGTGCTGGAGGCGCTGCGCGACGACGCGCGGCCCAAGCTCGTGCTGTGGGCCGACGCCGATCCGGTGCTGCCGCTCAGCACCGGCCGCCGCCTGGCTGAGGCGCTCGGCACCGCGGTCGACCATGTGATCGAGGGCGCCGGCCACTTCCTGCAGGAGGATGCCGGCCCGCAGATCGGCGAGCTGATCGCCGATTGGCTGCGGGCCTGACCCTCGATCCGGCCTAGACGGCCTCCTTCTCCGGCTCGGCGGCGGGCTCGGCCGGCGCGCTGGTGGGCGCCGCCGGCACGCTGGTCGGCGCCGCACCCTCGAGCACGGCATCTCCGGTCCGCCGTTCGTAGGCGCTGCGCAGCATGTGGTCGGGGTTGACCAGGACCTGGTCACCCTTGAGCACCTTGCTGATCAGATCGGCCACCGAGCGGGGCACGAGGTTCATGGTGCGGAACAGGCCGGCGACCGACTTGGGCACGAACACGTCCACGCGACCGGTCTGCAGGGCCTCGACGATCGCATTGGCGACATCCTCCGGCTCGACGACCTTGACCCCGCGGCTCTTCTGCAGCCCCGATCCGAGCTCGGTGTTGACCACCACGGGCATGACGATGCTCACGTCCACGTTGGTGGGGCGCACCTCGGCCCGGATCGCCTCGCTCAGGCCGACCACGGCGTGCTTGGTCGCGCAGTATGTGGCGCCACCCGGGAAGCCGGCCTTTCCGGCCACCGAGGCGATGTTGACCAGGTGACCCCGGTTGCGCGGCACGAAGCGCTGGATGGCGAGCTTGGATCCGTAGATCACTCCGTGCAGGTTGATGTCGACCATGCGGTGGGCGGTCGCGTCGGTCTCCTCGGTGAACGGGCCGATGGGCATGATCCCGGCGTTGTTGATCAGCACGTCGAGCGGCCCGAGCCGCTCCTCAGTGGTGTTGAGGAACGCCTCAAAGCTGGCCCGGTCGGTGACGTCGAGCTCGAGCCCGAGCGTGCCGCCGCCGAGCTCCTCCGCCGTCCGGACGGCCAGGCCGGGCTCGATGTCACCAATCGCCACGCGGGCCCCCTGGGTGATCAGCGCGGCGGCGGTGGCCCGCCCGATCCCGCGCCCGCCGCCGGTGATGGCGACGACCTTTCCGGCCAATGATCGCTGGGCTTTCGCCATGTCAAATCTCCTCGAATTGTGCGGACGCCGACATAGAAGTTACCGCTCGGAGCCGGCCGGCGATGCCTGCCGGGCGGGGCGGACGCGCGCGTACCGGCGGACTGGCTGGCTGGCCAAGCAGCTCGGTCGGCGGTGGCGGAGCTATATCGTCTGCGCCATGGCTCAATTCCTCTACGAGGGCCACCGCCTCGAGTACACCGTGTTCGGGACGGGGGAGCGCACGACGGTGCTGCTGCCCGGGCTGCTGCTGTCCCAGAAGATGCAGCGGCCGCTGGCCCGTCAGCTGGCCCTGCGCGGCAACCGCGTGGTCACGCTCGACCCGCTCGGGCACGGCGCCTCGGACCGCCCGCTGGAGATGTGGCATTACTCGATGTCCGCCTTCGCCCGCCAGACCGTGGCCCTGCTCGACCACCTGGAGCTCGACCGTGCCGTCGTCGGGGGCACCTCGCTGGGGGCCAACATCACACTCGAGGTGGCCTCCGATGCGCCCGAGCGCCTGCAGGGCATGGTGGTCGAGATGCCGGTGCTCGACAACGCGATCCCGGCCTGCGGGGTCGCCTTCACCCCGTTGCTGATGGCCCTCAAGCTGGGCCGCCCGGCGATGACCGCGCTGGCCCGCGGCGCCCGCGCGGTGCCGCGCCAGCTCGTGCCCTTCCTGGCTCAGATCGGCCTTGACGCGATCGCCCAGGATCCGGGTCCGAGTGCCGCTGTGCTGGGCGGCATCCTGTACGGCCGCGTGGCGCCCGACCACCAGGAGCGCGTCACCTTCGAGGCCCCGACGCTGGTCCTCGGCCATCCCCGCGACCCGGTGCACCCGTTCTCCGATGCCGGCATGCTGGCCTCCGAGCTGCCCAACAGCCGGCTCCTGGAGGCCACCTCGATCCTCGAGCTCCGCCTGCGCCCCGAGCGACTGACGACGGCCATCGCCGACTTCCTGGACGACTGCTGGGAGACCCCGGCCGCCGACCGTCCGCCGCGCCGCGCGCCCCGCCGCCAGGCTGCGGCCTGAGCCCTGCGGGGACGCACTCGCCCGGTCAGTAGGGCGGGAGATCGGCCCACCACCGGCCGAGCTCCCGGAAGGCGGCCCAGAACTCCCGCTTGGCCCGCTCGTCATCGAGGGACTCGTCGATGTTGGGCGTGTACAGCGCCTGGGCGGAGGGGGTGAAGGTCTGGATCTGGCCCACGCGCGGCTCGAGCTTGCGAGCCAGCGGGACCTCGAGGTCGTTGATGACCGACAGCGCGTCCGGCCCCATCACGACCAGGAGCTTGGGCGCCACGATGGCCAGCTCCTCCAGCAGCCGGGCCACGCACGAGGGGTCGGCCAGATCGGTGTCGGGCACCGGGCACTTGACGCACAGGGTCCCGTACACGGCCAGCGGGTCGATGTCGAGACGCTTGAGCGACTTCATCAGCGCGCTGCCACTGCGCCCGTAGAAGGCCACGCCCTCCTCGACCTCCGAGGGCCGGGCCGAGTACTTGACCATGAAGATGTCGGCCTGGGGATGGCCCGAGCCGAGCACCGGCATCAGCTGCCCGCGCGGGCAGTGCGTGCATTCGGACAGGCGCTGCGCGAACGTGTTCAGTTCCCGGATCGCCCGCTCCAGGTACTTCTCACGGATCTCGTCGTCAGTAGCCGGCATGCCCCGGGGATTGGACGGCGAGCGTTCTTGTCCTTGCCGCTGCATCAGGACTTGCGGCCGGTGGCCCTCCGCACCCGGCGCTCACGGGAGGCCTTGCGCGCCCCTCCGGGCATGGCCTTGGTCTGCAGGAACTTCAGCGCCTGGACGTACAGCAGGCTGGCCGGGTTGCGGATGATGTCGGCGTCGCGCAGCGACTGCAGGAACTCCTGCGGACCGTCGAAGTCGCGCATCCGGATGCGCACCGAGCCGAGGCCCTGGGGAACGTGGGCGTCCGAGCCCGCCCCGGCCGCGATCCGGTACTTGGCCGCGAAGCGCACCGCCTCCTCATTGAACTCGGCGATCGCGATGCGCGGGTTGAAGACCTCGATCGCGTCCACGTCGTCAAGCACCGGGAGCAGGTGCTCGTAATCGGGCACGGAGTGCATGCGGTCAAACGGATGGGGCACGTAGACCAGGCCGCCCTGGCGCTTGATCTCGGCGATCGTGTCGCCCAGCGTCAGCCCGCGCGGGATCTTCTCCTGGATGAACAGGCCGATGACCTCGCCCTGCCCGGCGGTCTTGACCTCCTCACCGACGATCACCTTGACCCCGTCCGCCTTGGCGCGGGCCTCGAGCGCCCCCGAGATCTCGTTGTGATCGGTGACCGCCACCGCTCCGAGTCCCCGCGCTCGAGCCTCGGCCAGCAGCACCTCCACCGGGGTCGCGCAGTCGTAGGAGTGATCGGTGTGCATGTGCAGGTCGACGTCGATGAGCGGGCGCGCGGCGAGCCGCGAGCGCAGCCGGCCGCTGCCGGCGGGGCGGTGGCGGCGCCCGATCAGGCCGCTGTAGACCGCCTCGAGCTCATCGGCCACCCGGCCGAAGTCAAGCGCGCCGATTTGGCTGCGGATGTCGACGGCGCGCATCCGCAGCAGCCCGGGCTCGCCGACCAGGCGGGCCAGATGGGCGGCCAGGGTCTGGGCCTCGCCGGGCTCGAACATGAACCCGAGCCGGCCGTCGGCCAGGATCTCCTCATACACGGGCAGCCGCGAGGCCACGGGAACCGCGCCCGCGCCCAGGGCGCTGACCAGCGTGCCGGGCATCGGCCGGTCGCCCTCGGAGGCCATCACGATCACGTCGGCGCCGGCGATCACCTGCTCCGGCGAGCCCTGACCGGCGTCGAGGAAGCTGATCCGGTCGTGCAGGCGGCCCAGCGTGGCCGGTGGCGCCGCGGGGCGCGCGGTCCACACGGTGGCGTGCCAGGCCGACTCGCCCGGCAGCAGCCGCAGCGCCCGCACGAAGGTGCGCAGCGCGGCCCGTTCCTCGGTGGCCACCAGGACCAGCTCGGGGGGCGTTCCCGGTTCGCGCGGCGGAGCGATGTCGGCGCCGGGCCGGATCACCCGGTACTCGCCGGGGAAGAAACCCTGCAGGAGCCGGCGGGTGGCCTCATAGCTGGCCGTGCGAGCGTCGAGGCGGGAGAACAGCAGCCGCGACAGCGGCCGGGTCAGCTGCGTGGAGAGCAGCCGCTCGGTCGGGGCGTGGAAGCTGCCCACGTTGAGCGCGCGCGAGTGGCGCAGGGCGGAGCTGGAGGCACTGGGGGCGAACGGCTCGTGCACATTGACCACGTCCAGCGCCAGGGCCCCGAGCGCGGCCTCGATCGTGCGGGCGACGTCGACGGGCAGCGAGGCCGCGCGGCGCCGGGCCGGGGAGAAGGGCAGCACCTCGCCCACGCCGAGCACCACGGGCCGGCCGTCGGCGGACTCGAGCAGCGCCGCGGCCCGGTCGCGCAGGGCCCGGCGCGTGTCCCTGACCAGCCGCGGGCTCTGCGTGGGCGCGACGATCAGCACGCGGTGGCCACGAGCGGCCAGCTGGTCAGACACGCGGGCGACGTAATGGTTGACCTCGCCCGGCACCTCCCAGGCGAACGGGGTGACCTGCGCGATGGCCAGACGCTGCGCGGCGGGCACGAGCCTCAGTCTATTGGGGGGCCCGCGGCGCATGCGCCGCGGGCGGGCACGGCGCATGCGCCGTGCCCCCGGTGCGCGCATGCGCGCACCGGAACAGCGAGCCTCCGTGGATTTTCGGCCATATTGAGCGCAAATCCATGGAGGTCCCGGGAGGGTGCGGCGGCGCTAGTCGACGTTGGCGGCCGCCGGGGGGACCGGGGCCGCGGCCTCGGGGGCGGCCTGGCGCGAATACTGCCTGATGAAGGCCTCGGTCAGCGCGTGCGCCTCATCGTCGGGGCGCTGGTGCATGGGTGACTTCATCAGGTAGGAGCTCGGCCCGTCGAGCTGCCCCGAGAGGCCGTGGTTGAGGGCCAGTTTGCAGCAGCGCACGGCGTCGGTGACGATGCCGGCGGAGTTGGGCGAGTCCCACACCTCGAGCTTCAGCTCGGCGGTCAACGGCACGTCGCCGAACGCCTGGCCCTCGAGCCGGATGTGCGCCCACTTGCGGTCGGTCAGCCACGGCACATAGTCCGAGGGGCCGACGTGCACGTCGTCGGCGGGCAGCTCGTGACCCATGATCGAGGTCACGGCGTTGGTCTTGGAGATCTTCTTGGACTCCAGCCGCTCGCGCTCGAGCATGTTGTAGAAGTCCATGTTGCCGCCCACGTTGAGCTGCGAGGTGCGCAGCAGCTTGACGCCGCGGTCGTGGAACAGCCGGGCGAGCTGACGGTGGACGATCGTGGCCCCGACCTGGGACTTGATGTCATCGCCGACGATCGGCAGGCCGGCCTTCTTGAAGCGCTGGTTCCAGTAGTCCTCGCGGGCGATGAACACCGGGATGCAGTTCACGAAGCCACAGCCGGCCTCGAGGATCTGCTCGACGTACCACTTGGTGGCCTGCTCGGAGCCGACCGGCAGGTAGGAGACGACCACGTCGGTGCGGGTCTCCTTGAGCACCTCGGCGATGTCGACGGTCGAGCCCGGGGCCTTGGTGATCTTCTGCGACAAATACTTTCCGAGGCCGTCGTGGGTCATGCCGCGCATCACCTCGACGCCCAGCTTCGGCACCTCGGTGTCGAACTTCAGCGTGTTGTTCTGCCCGGAGAAGATCGCCTGTGACAAGTCTTTGCCGACCTTGTCGGCGTCGATGTCGAAGGCGGCGGAGAACTCGATGTCTCGCACGTGGTAACCGCCGAGGTCCACGTGCATGAGACCCGGGACCTGCATGGCCGGATCGGCGTCCCGGTAGTAGTGGACGCCCTGGACGAACGAGCTCGCACAGTTGCCGACGCCGATGATGGCGACCCGCACCTTGTCGTGTTGATGACGCGCGGCGCCGTTCTTGGAACCGTTCTTACTCACTTGGAAACCCCTCTGGAAATTGGGCCGGCGCCGGCATTCGCGGCGGCACCGTGACGCTCATAGTTATCCCGCGGAGAGGCGTTTGTTACACACCGCCGCCGTCGTCCGCCCGCGCCGCCCGGATCAGCTGCGAGCGCACGTAGACGATTCGCTGGATCATCGTGATCACGGTCAGCGCGGCCAGCACGTAGACGGCGGGCGCCAGCACGTAGAAGTGCCCCAGGGACGCACCCCGGGCGAACACCAGGCCGGCGGACAGGATCACGACACGCACCGGCCGGGTGGCCAGGCCGACCTTGCAGGCCACGCCGAGCGCCTCCGCCCGCGCGCGCGTGTAGGAGACCATCAGCGAGCCGAGCACGGCGACCACCACCGCGGCCACCGCCACCTGATTGTGCTGGGAGGCGAAGTAGGCGGCGACCGCGGTCAGCACGATCCCCTCCTCCAGCCGGTCCAGGGTCGAATCGAGGAAGGCGCCGAACGGGGTTCCCTTCCCGGACATCCGCGAATAGCGGCCGTCGAGGGTGTCCATCACCGACCCGACGATGAAGGCGACGCCGGCCAGGAAGAACAGCCGCCCGACCAGCAGCCCGGCGGCGGCCAGGTTGAGCACGAAGCCGGTCAGCGAGATGGCGTTCGGAGTCAGCCGCGACTCGATCAGCCGCTCACGCATCAGCTCCTGGGTGGTGGGCCCCTCGCGGCGTCCGCGCGGACGCCGCGGGCGCGAGGGCGAACGGGTGGGGGCGGCGGGCTCCGGCATGCGGCGAAGCCATGCTAGTGGCTGGCGAAGGCGGCCACGCGGTCGATCAGCGCCGGCCGGTCCAGCCACGGCCAGTGGCCGGCCGCGCTCACGCGGTGGAGCTCCGCGCGGGGCAGGGTGCGGGCGTAGGCCTCGGCGTAGCTTGGCGCCACCCAGGGGTCCTCGTCTCCCCCGACGACCAGGGCGGGGACATCGAGCGCGGCCAGTCCCGCCCCGGCCGCGGCCAGTCCCGCGCCGTCGATCGAGCGGTGCAGGCGCAGAATCGCGCGCTGCGTGCCCTGGTCGAACTGGGCCCAGAGCGCGTCCAGGCGCTCCTCACTCCACGCGCCGGGCGTGACGGTCGCCGAGCGCAGGCTGCGGGCCAGCAGGCGCCGGCTGGTCGCGCCCATCATCAGCTCACCGACGCCCGGCCGGCGCAGGCGGCGGCACATCCGCGGCCACTCGAAGCCGGGCAGCAGCGGGATGGCGTCGATGATCGTCACCCGCCGGGCACGGTCCGGGTGCGCCAGCGCGTAGGCCAGAGCGATCGCCCCGCCCCAGCCGTGCCCGACCAGGGACACCTCCGGGGTCTGGGTGGCGCGCAGGAAGTCCTCCAGGAAGCGGACGTAGGCCGGCAGCGAGAACTCCAGGTTGCCGGCCTTGCTGGAGCGGCCGAAGCCGAGCAGATCCGGAGCCAGGCCGCCGCTTCGCTCCAGGAACGGCCGCCAGTCGTCGGCGCTGGTGGGGCTGCCGTGCAGATACAGCACGGTGGCGCCGACGGGCTCCGCACGCAGGTAGAAGACGGGGGCTCCGGCCAGCTCGATCATCTGCTCGGAGAGGTCCACGGGGCGCCGAGCATACTTTCCACGGCCATGAACACCGAGACGATCCCGCTCGCGGACTGGCCGCGGCCACGCCGCGACCGCGTGCGCCGGATCCGCGACCGGCTGCGCGAGCGCTACGGGACTCCCGGCGCCCCGCCCCACGGGCAGCCGATCGCCGAGCTGATCCTCACCGTGCTCTCGCAGTCGACCAACGACCGCAACCGCGACGTGGCCTACTTCGGCCTGCGCGAGCGCTACGCGGAGCGGCGGCGCGGCCGGCCTCCGGCGGCCGCGGACAGCGCCGGCGCGGAGTCGCCCGGCTACTGGGCGGCGGTCCGGGACGCGCCCGTCGACGAGCTGGAGGAGGCGATCCGCCCGGGCGGGATCTCCAAGGTCAAGTCGGCCCGGATCAAGTCGATCCTGACCGCGATCGCGGCCGACGGCGACCCCTCGCTCGACTGGCTGTCCGGCCTCAGCGTGGCCGACGCTCAGGCCTACCTGTGCTCGCTGCCCGGGGTGGGCCGCAAGACGGCCGCCTGCGTGCTCCTGTTCGCGCTTGGGATGCGCGACGTGCCCGTGGACACGCACGTCTCGCGGGTCGGGATGCGGCTGCATCTGCTGCGCCCGGGTGCTCCGTTTGCGGAGCTTCACGACGAGATGCTCGCCCTCACCCCGCCGGGGGAGGAGCTCGAGCTGCACATCAACCTCCTGCGCCACGGGCGCCGGACCTGCCACGCCCGGCGCCCGGAGTGCTCGGCCTGCGTGCTCGCCCGCATGTGCCCGAGCGCCGGGACCTTCGCCGGTTGACAGCCGTCGCGCCCGGTGCTATGCCCGTCGGGCAGCGTTCATCACTACTCGGGCCGGGAGATGGCTATGAACGCGATGACGGCCGGCGTGTTGCCGGCGCAGGATGGGCCTCCCCGGCGCAACCATCCACCAGGAGGGCCGAAGTGAGCCGCAAGTACATCGATTGCCGGGATCTCCCCAGCGAGAACAACTGCGATCTGGCCATGTCGGGCAGTGAGGAGCATCTCGTCGAGGCGGGCGCGATCCACGCCATCACCGCCCACAAGCACGAGGACACGCCGGAGCTCCGCGAGCAGATCCGCGGGCTCATGAAGGACGAGGTACCGACCGCCCTCGTCTGAGCGGCCCGATGTGCCGGCGCCCGCG
>DASVYO010000049.1:0-10671 GCA_036392135.1 Solirubrobacteraceae bacterium | reverse complement strand
GGTCGCTACCGGGGGCGCCTGTTGCGCGCTGAGGAGCGCCACGCGCTGGTCGCATTCGGGCCTCCGCAGTCGGGAAAGTCGGCCGGGCTGGCGGTGCCGGCGCTGCTCGAGTGGGAGGGGCCTGCCGTGGCCTCCTCGATCAAGACCGATCTGCTGACGGCCACGATCGAGCGCCGCCGGGCGCTCGGCCCGGTCTACGTGTTCGATCCGTTCTCCCTGTCGGGCATGGCGTCACACGCCTGGTCGCCCCTGGCCGGCTGCCAGTCGTGGGATGGCGCGCTCGAGGCGGCCTGGCGGCTGGCGGGGGCGGCGCAGCTTGACGCCCGGGGCGTCGAGGGCGGGGATTTCTGGGCCATTGCCGCCGAGCAGCGCCTGGCGCCGCTCATGTTCACGGCCGCGCGCGCCGGTCGGGGCATCGACTCGGTCGTGCGCTGGATCTACGGCCAGGGCACGCGCGAGCTGGACGAGACGATCGCCCAGCTCACCGGAGAGGCGCGCGACGAGCATGAGGCGGAGGATCTTCATGCTGCCTACGATGCCCTCCGCGCGTTCGAGGCCCAGGCGGACCGCACGCGCTCCTCGATCGAGGCCACTGCCCAGGGCCTGCTCCGGGCCTATCGCTTCCGTCGCGTCGTGCGCTCGGCAGCAGCGTCGGACATCACGCCCGATGCGTTGCTCGACGAGCGCGCCACGCTCTTCCTGATCGGCGACGCGAAGGCCTCCAAGCTGCTGCGCCCGATCTTTCTCGCCCTGCTCTCCCAGATCATCGATCGCGCTTACGAGCGCGCCACGCGGGCCGGCGGCCGGCTCGCTGATCCGTTGCTCCTCTGCCTGGACGAGGCGGGCAACGTGGCTCCCCTCCCCAACCTGGCCGAGGTCGCCTCCACGGCCCCCAGCCACAACATCCAGCTGATCTCGATCTTCCATGACCTGGCGCAGGCGCGCAGCCGGTACGGGCGCCAGGCCGAGACGGTGGTCAACAGCCACCGAGCGCGGATGCTGCTGCCCGGGGTGGCCGACCTGGACACCCTGCGCTACTTCGCCGAGCTGATCGGTGAGGAGGAGGCGCGAGAGATCTCTCGCACGACCGGCGCCGGCGCGGCCGGCGGGACGCGAACCAGCTCGATGCGCCGCCGCCCGCTGGCCGCGGCCGAGGCTCTGCGCCAGCTCCCCGACCGGCACGCCTTGCTCCTCTACGGACGGATGGCCCCCGCCGAGATTGAGCTGCGCATGTGGTTCGCCGACCGACGCCTGCGCCGGCTGGGGGCGCCGTGACCGACATCGACCCCGGCGACTGGCCGCCCGACGACTTCGACCCCGACGGCGATGGGGAGCCGCCCGGACCCGAGGACGAGCCGTGGGCCGATGAACTCCCGCCCGCGGAGGCCGTTCGCTGGCCGCTGACCTGGCGCTCGCTGTATCCCCGCGAGCGCTGGCTCTGGTTCGAGCGCCTGTGGACGGATGTCGTCGGGCTGCGCGACCGCTACCGGCTGGCGGTCCGCTCCGGCTGGTGGGAGGATGAGATCCAGCTCGAGGCGCTGGCGGCACTGACCGCCTGGACTGAGCGCTACGACTCCGGCGAATGGGATGACCCGCCGGGCAAGCTCGCGCTCCTGTTCGATCTCGAGCGGGTCTCGGCGCTGCTGCGCGACGGGCTCGATCCGTTTCATCCCGAACGTGACCGGGCCGCATTCGTGGCCCACCTCGTGAGCCTCGGCTGCGAACCGCCCCCGGATTGGGCCGCTCGGTAGGACGGGCGAAGCGGCCCCCAGGCAGGGCGATCCACCCCCGTCGCGTATATGTGGGCATCGATGGTCACCCGGGTAGCACCCGGGTGACCGCCCCCGAAGGACAGGAGATGAGGCATGGCGCTGAATGCCCGCCGACCGAACCGGCAGCACAACCGGCCGCTGGTGATGGCGACCGCCGTGGGCGTCACGGGAGAGATGCCGATCGACAGCCTGGCCGAGAACGGGATCGGACTTGAGAGCGCCTACGAGATCATCTCCGGGGAGCTGCTCCTGGACGGGCAGGCGCGACTGAACCTGGCCACCTTCGTGACCACTTGGATGCCCTCGCTGGCCGCCCGGCTGATGGCCGACACGGTCGACAAGAACATGATCGACAAGGACGAGTACCCGCAGACAGCCGAGATCGAGGCCCGCTGCGTGAACATCCTGGCCGATCTCTGGAACTCCCCCGAGCACGAGAACGCCACCGGCTGCTCGACCACCGGCTCCAGTGAGGCGGCGATGCTGGCCGGGATGGCCCTCAAGTGGCGCTGGCGCGCGCGGCAGCAGGCGGCGGGCAAGCCGACCGACCGGCCAAACCTAGTCATGGGCGTCAACGTCCAGGTCTGCTGGGAGAAGTTCTGCCGCTACTGGGATATCGAGCCGCGGATGGTGCCGATGGAGGGCAGCACCTTCCACCTCACCGCCGAGCGTGCGGTCGAGCACTGTGATGAGAACACGATCGGGGTGGTGGCGATTCTCGGCTCCACCTTCGACGGCAGCTACGAGCCGGTGCAGGAGATCGCCGCCGCGCTTGACCGACTGGAGGCAGAGAAGGGAATCGACGTGCCCCTGCACGTCGACGCCGCCTCGGGCGGCTTCGTGGCCCCGTTCCTGGTCCCGGACCTGGTCTGGGACTTCCGCCTGCCCCGCGTGCAGTCGATCAACGCCTCCGGCCACAAGTACGGGCTCGTCTACCCCGGCGTCGGCTGGGCCATCTGGCGCGACCGGGAGGCGCTGCCCCGCGACCTGGTGTTTGACGTCAACTACCTGGGCGGCCACATGCCGACCTTCTCACTGAACTTCTCGCGTCCCGGCAGCGAGGTGATCGCCCAGTACTTCATGTTCATGAGCCTGGGCCGCAGCGGCTACACGGCGATCATGCGCAACCTCCAGCAGATCGCCCAGCACATCTCGGCCGGCGTAGCCGACATGGGGCCCTACCGGCTGGTCTCCGACGGCAGCGATCTTCCCGTGTTCGCCTTCGGTCTCGACCCGGAGGTCAAGCACTACAACGTGTTCGACGTCTCCGACCGCATGCGCGAGCGGGGATGGCTGGTGCCCGCCTACACCTTTCCGGAGAACCGCCAGGACCTGAGCGTCCTGCGCGTGGTCGTGCGAGCCGGCATGAGCATCGAGATGGCCGACAAGCTGCTCGACTTCCTCAGCGAGCAGACGCTGGGGCTGCAGGCGCTGGACGCGCCCCTCCCCCGCCCGGTGTTCAAGGACCGGGCCGCATTCGCTCATTAGATGGTCGCGGCCAGGCGCCGCCCGGCCGCCCTCAGCTGCCGCACGGTGCCGGCCTCGGTGACGGTCTGCAGGTCGAGGATCCGGGCCCCGAAGCGGTCAAGGCGGTTGGAGCCGACGACCGCGTGACACGGGACCCCGGCCTGCCGGGCCCGGGTGGCGACCTCGGACACCGCCTTGCCGACCAGGCTCTGCTCATCGAGCCGACCCTCGCCGGTGATCACCGCATGCGCGGCGAGCATCCGCCGGTCGAACTCGAGCGCGTCCAACACGAACGACGCGCCGGGCACGAGCTGCGCCCCGAACACCGCCCACAGGCCACCGGCCAGGCCGCCGGCGGCGCCCGTCATCGGTGTCTCGCGCGGGTCCCGGGGCCAGCCCCGGGCCAGGCGGTGAAGGCGCGCGGTCAGGCGACGGACGATGTCCTCATCGGCGCCCTTCTGGGGGCCGAACACATGCGCGGCGTCGGCGAACCGGGTGCGCACGTCGCACAGCACGATCAGCTTCGCGCCCTGAAGGCCGCCCCCGCGCTCGATCGCCCGGATCGCTCCGGCCCCCCCGTCCGTGGTCGCGCTGCCGCCCACGCCGAGATACACCGTGCGCGCGCCGGCGGCAATCGCCGCCCGGATCAGCTCACCGGTGCCGGCCGTGGTGGCCGCGAACGGGTCGCGCTCTGACTCGCTGACCAGGTGCAGGCCGCTGGCGGCCGCGGCCTCGACCACGGCCACGCCGCCGCCGATCGCGTAGTGGGCCTGGATCGGCCGCCCCAGTGGATCGGTGGCGGGTGCCGTGCGCAGCTCGGCGCCGAGCGGCTCGGCCAGCGCGGCCAGCGTGCCCTCGCCGCCGTCGGCGATCGGGCACAGGTCGACCGGCCGCCCGCCGGACTCGAGACCCTCGCCGAGCGCGGCCGCCACCTCGGCGGCGCTGAGCGTGCCCTTGAACGCATCGGGGGCGACGAGCACGGTCTCCGGGACAGGGGCGCTCGGGCTCACGCGGCCAGTATCCGTCATGCTGAACGGACATGGCTGAGTACGAGGTGATCGAGGCGGCCGGGATCGAGGTCAGGCTCTCCAACCCCGGCAAGGTGTTCTTTCCCGAGCTCGGGGTGACCAAGCTCGACCTGGCCCGCTACTACCTGGAGCTGGCCGGGCCGGTCACCAACCAGCTCCGCGACCGGCCGACGGTGCTCAAGCGCTTCGTCGATGGCGCCGCCAAGAAGCCGTTCTTCCAGAAGCGCATCCCCGACACCGCGCCGGGCTGGCTGCAGACCGCTGAGGTCACCTTCCCCAGCGGCCGCACCGCACGGGAGCTCTTGCCCAACGACGCCGCCCATCTGCTGTGGGGCGTCAACCTGGGCGTGATCGACTGGAACCCGTGGGCGGTGCGGGTGCCCGACCTCGATCACCCCGATCAGCTCCGGGTCGACCTGGACCCCACGCCGCAGGCCAGCTGGGACGACGTGCGCCAGGTCGCCCTGGTCGCCGGCCAGGTCCTCACCGACCACGGGCTGACCGGCTTTCCCAAGACCAGCGGTTCGCGCGGGATCCACATCAACGTCCCGATCCGCCCCGAGCACGACTTCATCGCGGTGCGACGGGCGGCGATCGCCCTGGCCCGGGAGATCGAGCGCCGGGCGCCGGAGATCGCCACCAGCAAATGGTGGAAGGAGGAGCGCCACGGGGTGTTCGTGGACTACAACCAGAACGCGCGCGACCGCACGGTGGCCTCGGCCTACAGTGTCCGCCCCACCCCCGACGCGCGCGTCTCGACGCCGCTGAGCTGGGCGGAGGTGCCCGGCGTCACCCAGGAGGAGCTGCGGATCGACACCGTTCCCACACTGGTCGCCGAGCGGGGCGATCCGCACGCCGACATGGACGCTCACGTCGGCTCGCTGAGCGGGCTGCTCGAGCGCTCCCGGATCGATGAGGAGAACGGCCTCGGTGACGCGCCGTGGCCGCCGCACTTCCGCAAGCAGGCCGGCGAGCCGCGGCGGGTTCAGCCGAGCCGGGCCCGCAAGACGTGAGGCCCACTAAGCCCCCGGCCCGGCCGCGGCTCAGAGCTGCATCTGGCCCAGCTTGCAGTCCGCGGGCGGCTTGTCCTCCCGCCAGCGGAGAATCTTGGTGCCGTGGCGGATGCGCCCGTCTCTGGCGTGATCAAAGGTCACCTCGACGACCAGCTCAGGCCGCAGGCTGATCCACTCGAGGTCCTTCTCAGACTTCCAGCGGCTGGGGTCGCCGTGGCCGCGCTCGCCGGTCTCATACGGCTCGAGCGTCTTGACCAGCGCCCGCTTCTCGGCCGCCCGCAGCCCGGAGGAGTGGCCGACGACATGGAGCTGACCCCGGTCGTCGTAGAGGCCGAGGATCAGCGAGCCGACCGTGTCGGGCTCCTTGCCCGGACGGTAGCCGACGACGACGGCATCGATCGTCCGCACCCGCTTGACCTTCACCATCCCGGCCCGTGAGCCGGGGCGGTAGGGCGCGCCGAGCTCCTTGGCCACCACGCCCTCGCCGTGGGCCAGCCACGGTGCGGTCGCGGCCGGGTCGCGCGTGACCGGGGTCAGGCCGATCCCGTCCCTGGCCAGCTGCTCGAGGACCTCGCGCCGCTCAGCCAGCGGACGGTTGATCAGGAGCTCGTCATCAACGGCCAGGACGTCGAAGGCCACGAACCGCGCCGGGGTCTGCTCGGCCAGCATGGCGATCCGCGAGGCGGCCGGATGGATCCGCTGCTGGAGAGCGCCGAAGTCCTGTCCGCCGGCGGGCGAGTCCGAGTCGATGATGATCTCGCCGTCGACGATGTAGCGCCCGCCGGGGAAGGCCAGCTCCGGGAAGTAGCGCCCCAGCGGCTTGGCCCCGCGGGACTGGACCAGGACCTCATCACCGTCGACGAACACGATCGCCCGGAAGCCGTCGAACTTGGGCTCATAGCTCCACTGCTCGCCGCGGGGCAGCTCCTTCTGGGAGCGGGCCAGCTGCGGCTCCACGGGCGGCTTCAGGGGCAGGTCCACTGAGAGCCGATCCTAGCTCTGAGAGACCGGCTGGGGCGATCGGAACCGTCTACGATCGTACGATGGCCGCCGAACAAGCCACCGTCGCCGAGGAGGAGTATCTGGAGTCGCTGTTCTGGCTGTTCGAGGCCGGCCTGCCCATGACGGGCGCCAACCTGTCCCGGGCGATGCAGCTCTCCGGCCCGACCGTGCATGAGATGCTGGGGCGGCTCGAACGCGATGGCTACGTCGTCCGGAGTCCCGGCCGGGCGATCGAGTTCACCACCTCAGGGCGTGCGCACGCCGAGAAGATCGTCAGCCGCCACCGCCTGATCGAGCGCTTCCTCACCGACGTGGTGGGGGTCCCCTGGGACGATGTTCACGAGGAGGCCGGGCAGCTCGAGCACGCGATGACGCCCCGCTTCGAGGCCTACGTGCGGGCGTCGGTCGGTGACGCCAAGACGTGTCCCCACGGCCATCCGATCCAGGTCGGGCAGCGCGTGCAGGGGGTACCGCTGGCCGACTGCGAGGTCGGTGCCAAGGTGACGATCCTGCGCCTCGAGAACGAGGCCGAGGACCTGCTGCACTACCTGAAGCGCGCCGGGATCGAGCCCGGGATGACGGGCATCATCAGCGCCCGCGACGACGAGCAGGTTGAGGTCGCCACCGGCGCTGACCGGGAGCCGGCCCGGATCACGGTCAGCGTGGCCGAGACGGTCGCTGTCCTGGCCGACCCCTCACCGCCGATCCGCACGGCGCTGCCCGCCCAGCTGGTCATCGGGCGCGAGCGCTACGGCCGCTGACCGACCGCGACGGGGAGCTCGCGTCCGCTGCTCAGCCAGGTTTCGATCTGGGCCCGGACCGCGGGGTGGTTGAGCAGATCGAAGTGGTGGGCGCCGCCGAGGTGGCTGTAGCGGTCGATCGGGAACTGCAGGCGCTCACCCTGGCCCTCATGCGACCAGGCGCTCGGCCGCAGCACGAGCAGGTCTCCGACCCACCGCCCGAGGCGCGCGTCGGGGTCCCGGGTCAGGGTGGCGCTGACGAAGTAGTGGTTGGCGCTCATCAGAAACGGGATGACGGTGCCGGTGTCGTCGTACCAGAAGGCGTCGGGGTCGTTGCCCTGCCAGTCCTCGTCGACCACGTAGCCGTAACCCAGATCCTTGATGCCGACCGCGCGGACCTTCAGCGGCGTGGCCAACGGCCGCGTCTCGGGCAGCCGCGAGAGTCCATGACAGGCGGCGTTGGCGGCCAGTTCGAGCGGAGCCCCCTTGTGCGGGGTGCCGAGCATGACCACGTGGCGGACCCGCTCGCGCCAGGAACCCTCGGCCGCGTAGTGCAACGCGCTGCGGGATACGAGCCCGCCCATCGAGTGCCCGACCAGGGTGATCTCGGCCACCTCGACCGGCCATGCCGCGCACAGCTCGGCCAGCATCTCGGCCAGGCGGCGGCCGTTGGCCGAGATGTGCAGGCCGCTGTTGTAGCGGAGGTAGAGCGAGGTGTAGCCGTGGCCCGACTCGAGCACATCGCCGTAGGGCCGGAACCGGTCTGCCCGGAGCCGCCAGGCGTCGTCGGTCTCACACAGGCCGTGGATGAAGAGGGCCAGCCGCGGCCGGGCATCGGGCACGGCGGCGCGCAGGGCCGAGGCGCCCAGGGCGAGGTCGCGCCCCCCGCGGCGGATCGTCATCGCCCGGGCCAGGGCGCTCTGGCGGCGCTCGAGCCGGTCCCCCCAGGCGCCGTTGAGCGCGCCGACGGCCAGCCGCCCGGGCACGCTGTCCTCGAGCGAGGGGGCATCGGAGGGCCGGGTCATCCCGTACGCGAAGGCGCTCCCGCGAACCAGCGTGCCGGTCAGGGCGCGGGCGCCCGCGTAGGCCGCGGCGGCAATCCCGTCGTGCATGACCCGGGTCGGAGCCGCCGATGGCCCGAGCAGCCCGAACACGCGTCCGGCGATGCCTCGGTGGACATCGCGAATCTGAGCGGCCAGCCCCGCCGCCGCCTCCCCGGCCAGTTCACCGACTGCGCGCGCTTCCTCAGGCTGCATGGGCAGGTGCTCCAATCTGCGCGAAGGCCTCGGCCAGGCGCTTGACGCCTTCCTCAATCTGGGCGGAATTTACTCCAGAGTAGGCGAGGCGTAAAGAAGAGTCACCCCCCTCCAGCAGAAAGTCGCTGCCCTTGACGAACACGACGTCGCGCTCCCGGGCGGCGTCGAACAGGGCGTTCACATCGGTCCCGCGGGGCAGGTCGACCCACAGGAAGTAGCCGCCCTCAGGAGCCACGAAACGGGCGTCGGGCAGGTGCTCCTCAAGCGCCGAGCAGAGGGTCCGGGCGCGCTCGCGCAGCGCCTCGCGCACGGTCTCGATGGAGCGCTCGAGCCGCCCTGAGCGGCAGAACTGGTTGACGATCCCCTGAGCGACCATGTTGGGCGAGATGTAGGTCCCGGTGGCCAGCTTGGCGATGCGGGCGATCAGCTCGGGGGGCCCGACCAGGTAGCCGACCCGGATCCCGGGACACACGGTCTTCGAGAAGGAGGAGGCGTAGACCACGTGCTCGGGGTCCATCGAGACCATCGTCGGCAGCGTCTCGCCCTCGAAGCGCAGCGCCACGTAGGGGTCGTCCTCAAAGACGGTGAAGTCGTGCTCGCGGGCCAGCCCGATCAGCTGCTGGCGCTTGGGGCCGGACAGCGTGTAGCCGGCCGGGTTCTGGAAGTTGGGGATGATGTGGGCCAGCTTGGGCCGCGCGCCGGCGCTGAGCAGGCGGCCCAGGGCGGCGGTGTCGATCCCGTCGGGCTCGAGCTCGACCATCCGCACGTCGGCGCCGCGGCCGCGCAGTGAGAGCAGCGTGCGATCGTAGGTCGGACGCTCGACGATGACCACGTCGCCGGGCTCGACGAGCGCGTCGAACAGGAAGGCGTCGGCCTGCATCGAGCCGTTGGTGACCAGCACCGAGGCCGGCTCGACGCCGTGCCGCTCGGCGATCCACTCCCGCAGCGGGACGTACCCGACCGAGGTCCCGTAGGCGGTCAGCCCGGCCGGGTCGGACGTGAAGGCCTGCTCGGCGGCGGCGCGCAGACCGTCGACGTCGACGATGTCGAGCGACGGGGCGCCGCGGGCGAAGGAGATCGTGGCGGCCACGGCCCCAAGACTACGACGTTGGGAGCGCAGGGCGCGTCAAAGGTGGACCTCCAGGATCGCCCGGTCCGCGCCCTCGAAGCCCCGCAGCTCAACCGACCGCACGCCGGGCAGCCCCTCGAGCGCCGTGCGGAAGGCGCGCAGCGCCTCGGTGGAGGCAAACGGCCCGGCCGAGATCGTGACCGGCTGCCCCGCCGGGGAGCCGGACTCCGGCCGTCCCGGCACGCCGGCCACGTGCTCGAGGCCGCCCAGCAGCTGCCGCATCGAGGCCAGCACGCGCTCCTGGGCGGCGGTCAGCTCCCGCAACCGGGCGAGCAGCTCGGACTCGGACCGGGCCTCGCCCGGCGGCGGGGTGCCGGGCGGGGGCGCGGTGACCAGCCGCGGCGGGCTCGGCCGATCACCGGGCACGGCCACGCGGGACGGCCGCCCGGACCGCTCGTCCTCGATCAGGCCGGCCTGGATCGAGTGCAGCCGCCGGTCGATCTCGGCCAGGCGAGCATCGAGGATCGAGATCTCGTGGTCGTCGCCGCTGGGAGCCATGATGGGGCGAGGCTACCGGCCGGCCCGGCGTCCGTTTCGGTAAGGCGCCGACGAGGCCACGGGGCCGTCCCGGACTGGCCGGGCCGTGGATGAGATGATGGCCGCGTGGCTCTGAGATGCAGATCGGTGCCGGGCCGGAGGGCCTTGATGGGCTCGATGGCCGGCAGCCTGGCGTTGCTGGTCACGGCGGCGGCCGCTGGCCCAGCCCCGGGCGCGACTCGGATCACGCTGGGCCCACAGCGGATCGCGCTCAGCGGACCCGCGGCCCGGGTGCTGATCACGGCCGATCCGTTCCAGCTGCAGTTCGAATCGGGGCCCGGGATCCCGGCCCTGGCCGAGGCGACACGCTCCTCGCCGCTGCCCCAGGTCGAGCCGCCGACGATCGATCCCGTCCCCCCGGGCGTCGACAATCCGCACACGACGACCCTGTACGCGCCGCTCGCCTTCACCGTCGGTGCCGAGAGCCTGCACCAGTACGACGGGCTGGTGTGGGGCGGGAACCTGATGAGCGGCGCGCGCAGCGGCGTCCAGTACTACGCGCGGCGCGTCATCTCGAGCCATCCGGTCCAGAGCGGCGTCGCCCTGGTTCTGGCCACCAACGACCCGAGCGGGCGGACCCTGGACGTGCGCATCACGACCCTGGGCCCGGGCGCGATCCGGGTCAGCGCGCAGGCCGATCCCGCCACCGGCGTCTCGGAGATCGGTGATTCCTTCGCGTCCGGGCCCGATGAGGGCTTCTTCGGCTTCGGCGGCCGTCACAACGCCC
>DASVYO010000048.1:0-4075 GCA_036392135.1 Solirubrobacteraceae bacterium | reverse complement strand
GCATGACCTCCAGCATCGATCACGACCACCGGCATCTCGCGCGGGCCATCGAGCTCGCGGAGCAGGGCCGGGGTCAGGTCAGTCCCAATCCCATGGTCGGTGCCGTGATCGCCAGCCGGGACGGGGTGCTGGGGGAGGGTTTTCACCGCGCGGCGGGGTCGGCCCACGCCGAGATCGAGGCGCTGAGCGCCGCCGCCGGGCAGGATCTCGCCGGCGCCTCTCTGTACGTATCCCTGGAGCCGTGCTGCCATCAGGGACGCACGCCACCGTGCACCGACGCGATCCGGGCCGCCGGGATCCAGCGCGTGGTCGTCGCCTCAGATGATCCGAGCACTCACGCCAACGGGCGCGGCCTGGGCATCCTGCGCGACGACGGCGTCGAGGTCGTGGTCGCCGAGGGTGAGCTGGCCGACCGCGCCCGCCTGCTCAATCAGCCCTTCCGCAAGCACGCGCGCACCGGTCGGCCGTGGGTCCTGTTCAAGTCGGCGATGACATTGGACGGCAAGGTGGCCACCCGCAGCGGCGATTCGAAGTGGATCTCCAGTGAGGAGAGCCGCCGCCGCGCGCACTACTGGCGCGCGGAGTGCGACGCCGTCGCGGTCGGCGTCGGCACCGCCCTGACCGACGATCCCCGCCTCACCGCCCGCGTCGAAGATGCCCAGCGCCAGCCGCGCCGAGTCGTGTTCGACTCGATGGGACGCCTGCCGCTGACCGGACAGCTGGTGCGTGAGGCGCGCCGGGTTCCGCTCACCGTGGTCGTCTCCCGGGCCGCACCGCGCAGCGCCACCGACGCCTTCGAGACCCATGGGGTCGACGTGATCGTGGCCACCGGCGAGAACGAGTCCGCCCGCATCTGCTCGGGCCTTGACCAACTGGGCGCCATCGGCGTGACCTCGGTCCTGCTCGAGGGCGGACCGCACCTGGCGGGGGCCTTTCTCGATGCCGGTGAGATCGACGAGATCCGCCTGTTCCTGGCGCCCCTGCTCCTCGGCGGCCGGACGGCCCGCGACCCCCTCGAGGGCGAGGGGCGGGAGCTGATCGCCGACGCCGTACATGCTCGCGCAATGACCTGCGAGCAGGTGGGGGAGGATCTGCTCGTCTCGGCTCGCATTCGGGAGTGGTGAGGACGTGTTCACCGGTCTCGTCCAGGATCTGGGCCGCGTCGCGGCGGCCGAGCGCTCCGGAGCCGGGGTGCGCCTGGCCGTGGCCACGTCACTGGCCCCGGAGCTCGGCGAGGGGGATTCGGTGGCCGTCAACGGTGTCTGCCTGACGGCCGTCGCCGTCGCCCCCGAGCGGTTCGAGGCCGAGGTCATCAACGAGACGCTGCGCCGCAGCTCGCTGCAGGAGGTCGGCCCGGGCACGGTCGTCAACCTCGAGCTGCCGCTCCGGGCCTCCGACCGGCTTGGCGGCCACGTTGTCCAGGGCCACGTGGACGGGGTCGGTTCGGTTGCCGAGATCACGCCCGACGGGTTCTCGCGCCGGATCCGCATCAACGCGCCTCCGGACGTACTGCGCTACGTCGTCCTCAAGGGCTCGATCGCCGTCGACGGGGTTTCCCTGACCGTCTCGGACATCGACGAGGCGTCGTTTACGGTTTCATTGATCCCCGAGACACTCGAGCGCACCAATCTCGGTCGCGCGGGAATCGGCACTCCCGTCAACCTGGAGGTGGACGTTTTGGCCAAATACGTCGAGAAGCTGATCGGGGCCCGGTGATGAGCGTCACCCGGACATTCGCCTCGATCGAGGAGGCGATCGAGGACATCCGCCAGGGCAAGATGGTCGTCGTCTGCGATGACGAGAACCGGGAGAACGAGGGTGACCTGACGATGGCCGCTCAGTTCGTGACCCCCGAGGCGATCAACTTCATGGCCAAGGAGGGCCGGGGCCTGATCTGCCTGGCCCTGAGTCCCGCTCGCTGCGACGAGCTCGGTCTGGACCTGATGGCGGCCAAGAACGAGTCCGCCTTCGAGACCGCCTTCACGGTCTCGATCGAGGCGCGCTCGGGCGTCAGCACGGGCATCTCGGCGGCCGACCGGGCCCGCACCATCCAGGTCGCCATCGATCCCGAGACGAGCCCGCGGGAGCTCGTGCAGCCCGGTCACGTGTTCCCCCTGAAGGCTCGGGCGGGTGGCGTGCTCGAGCGCGTGGGCCAGACCGAGGCCGCGGTCGACCTGGCCCGCCTGGCCGGCCTCAATCCGGCCGGCGTCATCTGCGAGATCATGAACGACGACGGGACGATGGCCCGGGTGTCCGATCTGACGACCTACTGCGAGCGTCACGGCCTGAAGATGGTCACCGTGGCCGATCTGGTCGCCTATCGCCGGCGGCACGAGAAGCTGGTCGAGCGCGTCGTCGACACGAGCCTGCCCACCGCCTTCGGCGAATTCGTGGCTGTCGGCTACCGCTCGCTGATCGACAACAAGCACCACGTCGCGCTGGTCAAGGGCGAGGTCGAGGGCGCCCGCGACGTGCTCGTCCGTGTGCACTCCGAGTGCCTTACTGGCGATGTCTTCCACAGCCTGCGCTGCGATTGCGGCGAGCAGCTCGAATCGGCCCTGGCCATGATCGAGAGGGAGGGCCGCGGCGTCCTGCTCTACCTGAGCCAGGATGGCCGCGGGATCGGCCTGCTCAACAAGCTGCGGGCCTACAAGCTCCAGGAGGAGGGGCTCGACACGGTTGACGCCAACCTTCGCCTCGGGCTGCCGGCCGACCTCCGCGACTACGGAATCGGCGCCCAGATCCTCGTCGATCTGGGGCTCAGCAGCATCCGGATCCTGACCAACAACCCCAAGAAGATCTCCGGTCTGGCCGGCTACGGCCTGTCGGTCACCGATCAGGTGCCGATCCAGCACGCTCCCAACCCCCACAACGAGGCCTACCTGCGCGCCAAGCGCGAGCGGATGGGGCACACCCTGCATCACCAGGGGCTGCCGCTCGATGAGGAGATGCTCCGCGACGAGCACGAGGCCGATCAGGAGGCTGAGGATGCCCGCTGAACGCAGGATCGCCCTGTGTGTGGCGACCTTCTACACCGAGCTGGCCGACCGGCTGGAGTCGGGTGCCCGGGCGGCGCTGAGCGAGGCGGGCATCGAGGACCCCGACCGCTTCGAGGTGCCGGGCGCGTTCGAGCTGCCGCTGGCGGCCCGCTACGCGGCCCAGTCGGGCCGCTACGACGGCGTGGTCTGCCTGGGGGCGGTCATCCGGGGCGAGACCGACCACTACGGCTACGTCTGCTCAGCCGCCGCGCAGGGCATCTCGAATGTCCAACTCAGCTCGGGTGTCCCGTGCGGCTTCGGGGTGCTCACCGTCGAGAACATGGAGCAGGCGCTGGCCCGGGTGACCGGCGGGGCCAAGCGCGACACCGGACGTCACGCCGTGGAGGCCGTGATGGCCTCGCTGGCGGTGCGTGACGAGCTGAGCGGCCGGCGTGGTCCGGCCGGCTTCGCCGCCGCCTGACCCCCGGCGGCGTCAGTCGCCGCCGTTGCCCTTCCCGTGGCCCTTGCCGTGATCCGGCGGCGGGCCCCCGCCCGACTGCGCGGCCGCAGCCTGCTGAGCCTGCGTGAGCAGCGCCTGAACGGTGGCCGTCTGGTTGGGGATCTGCAGGCGCTGCTGGAGGATCGGGATCGCCGCCTGCGGGTTGCCCGAGAGCAGCAGCGCATGCCCCAGGTCATACAGGGCGTAGGCGTAGGTCAGGCTGTTGTGGGGGGCGGCGCCGACCGCCTTGCGGAGCGTCTCGATCGCACCCTTGTAGTCGCCCGACAGCAGTTGCTGATGCCCCAGCGCCTGGAGCGCGGCGGCGTCGCTCCCCGGGGCCGGCGCGCCGGCCGCGGTCGAACTCGACGACGCAGCCGTGCTGCTCGCCGAGGCCGAGGCGGAGGAGCGCGGCTTGGCGCGGTGGGCGACGGTCGGAGTCAGGGGATGGCGCTTGGCGGACCCGGTCGGGCTGCCGCTGCCGCTCAGCTGCGAGATCAGGGCCACCACGCCGAGCAGCACGATCGCCAGGGCGGTGAGCGCCACGGCGCGCCCGCTGCGCGGCGCGGGTGGATCGGCGGCCTGCGTGGCCGCGGCGGTC
>DASVYO010000047.1:0-7818 GCA_036392135.1 Solirubrobacteraceae bacterium | reverse complement strand
CCGAATGGTCGCTGTCGTAGGTCTTGAACGTGACCGGCTGGTGGTTGGCCTTGAGCTTGGCCACATACGGCGCGGTCAGCGCGTAGGGGACGTCCTGGTCGCGGAGCCCGTGGGCCATGAAGAACGGCTTGTCGAAGCCCCTCTCGGGCATCTTCATGTAGCCGTCGATCGTCTGCGTCCAGCGGGGTAGGCTCCCGAGCCTGGCCGTCAGCCAGCGACCCACCACCACGCCCCGCATCGCGGCGTCGAGCGCGTTGATGCACAAGCGCTGCGCCACCCCTAGGTAGTGGCGGCCGATCGGCGTCAGGATCGAGTCGACGCGCAACGCCGGATACCAGGAGCGCAGGCTGGCCAAGATGTAAGCGCCATAGGCGGTCAGCCCGGACGAAAATGAGGACTGCGGCCCTACACCCGCCAGGATCGTCTCCACGTTGGCCGGCACCCCAGTGCCCACCGCACCGAGGTAGTCGAGTCCGCGCCCGCCGAACTGCGTCGCGTACCGCGCCGTGTAGATCGCGGCGCCGCCGCCCTGCGACTGCCCGATCACCACCCAGCGCCTCGACAGCTGCTCGCTCACCGGCAGCCGCCGAGAAGCAAATGAACGTCCGGCCTTAACGATGTCGACGATGTTGTGCGCCTCTGAGCGGCCGCCGAGGTAGGCCGGAAGCCCCGGCGTTCCCAACCCGACGTAATCGCTGGCGACGACCGCGTAGCCCTCCTTCATCCAGTTGTGCAGGTAGGTGAAATCGCGCTTGGGCTCCGCCGGCCCAACCTTGGAAGGGGCGCACCCGTCGGCCAGGCCGGAGGTGCCATGCGCCCAAGAAATGAGCCGCCAGCCGCCGACCGGCGCGCGGCCCTTGGGCAGGAACAGCTCCCCGGTACTGAGCGCGCGGCGGCCGAGCTGGTCAGTCGAGACGTAGGTGAGCTTGAACGCCCGTGCGGTCGTCCCCGGGATCCACAACGACCGCTTGAGCGGAACCGCGGAAAGCACCGTGCCGGGAGTGGCCTGGACTTGCGACACCGCGCCGGCGGGTGCGGTGAACGTGGCGCCGCACGCAACGGCGATCAGCACTACGCGGCGCGCAGCACGCTTGGACGATGTCATGCTCGGCACTCCTCTCGGCAGGTCAAGCCAGACAGCATGCACCACCGGTCCCTCAGATGTCATCGTGAGGCTCCGCAGATGCCACCGTGAGGCTCCGCAGATGTCACCTTGGCTACGCGCACGGGCTTGCGCCCGCCAGCGCGCGCTATCCGGAGAGCTTCGCGACATCGTCATGGCGGCCGCCGGTGGCCCTCCCCAGCCTGCCGCCATGGCTGCCGTGATGCGCCGGCACGGACTCTCGCCGGTGACCTGAGGCGTCCGCGCTCACAGGTGATCATGTTCCGGCGACGATGCGATCACCCGCACCGGATCGCCACCGCGACTCGCGAAAGCGACTCGAACTCGACGGGTACGCGGACCCTGCTTCGCACCAGCGACGGCATGGCCGTCGGGCCGGTCGGGTAGACGCCGGCCGACTCGGTTGCATTCGACGCTATCGCTTGTAGATCTCCTCAGCCTCGTGTGGCGGTGGGACCGGTCATCAAACCCGTTGGCGAGGGCCCGGTCATCGACATCGTTGAGGTTGATCCGGGTGTACGAGGACAAAGCGTCCTCCCTCCTGGGACGCGCATTGACGGTCTGGCTGCCGGTCGCTCGCGGACCGCGGACGTACGGCCGGTCAAGCTGTCTTAGTTGGGGCCGGCGACGCCGATTAGGTTCCCTTCCGGGTCGGTGAACCGTCCGACGATCAAGGTGCCCCGGGCGCCTACGGGACCCATCTGGCGGGCCCCCCCGAGCTCCTCGGCTGTACTGAGGGCGGCTTCGACATCGGGAACCCCGACGTAGAACAGGACATGAGGCTGGTGGTCCGCGCCACCGCCCACACCGCCATTGATGGCGGCGTCGCCCATCGCGCGTCCGTCCACAAAGCCGTACTTGCCCGGCTCTGAGACGGACTCGGTCGCCGCATCGCCGACCTGGAACTGCCATCCGAAGAGGTCGGCGTAGTAGCGCCGGAGCTTGGCCGGATCCCTACCGATGATCTCGAAATGCACGACGGGCTGTCCCATGGACGCTCCACTCCTCCTGGCAATCGCGGGAACCCCGATCGGGCCACATCTTAGGGAGTTAGTTGCGAAAAGCAAGGAACAAGTTAATATTTCGCACATGAGAGGATCTGGGTCCCCACGTGGCGACGCGTCGTAGCTACGCCGACGCCTGCCCGATCGCCCGCGCCCTCGACGTCGTAGGCGAAAGGTGGGCGCTGCTGGTCGTCAGAGAGCTCCTCCTGGGTCCGCAGCGCTTTTCTGACTTGCGGCGTGCGCTGCCGGGCGCGAGCACGAACATGCTCACGGACAGACTGCGTGAGCTTGCCGATCATGGCGTGGTGAGCCGGCATCGGTTGCCGCCCCCGGCCGCGTCCATGGTGTACGAGCTCACCGAGCGCGGCCGCGAGCTGACTCCGGCGCTGGAAGCACTCGGAGCCTGGGGCGCCGGTCTGCACCGCCCCGACGGGCAGCCTTCGCTGAGCGCGACCTCCGTCTTGCTGTTCTTTCGCGGCTGCCTACGCAAACACCCAAACCCCCCGAACGACGTCTACCGAGTCCAGCTCGACGACCGCGCCTGGACCATTCACGCGCGCGGCGACCGGCCCGAGATCGATCCCGGCGAACCGGCTTCTCCCGTGGCCGGCCTGCGCACCGACGCCGACACCCTCAACGCGTTGCTGGACGACCCCACCAGCATGGAGGCCAAGCTCGCCGCAGGCAAAGTCGAGACCAATGGAGACCTTTCCTCCCTACGTCGCCTGCTTCGCGCCGCTGCTGAGGTCAACACTCCTGGCCGGACCGGCGCTGCGTAATCAGGTGTGCGCCAATGCGCGGACGGCAAGGTCGCTGGTTGGGCGATCAGGGTCGCTCGGCGTCGGTGACGAGTCCGCGCCGGGGGACGGGGGAGGACTGCATGATTGAGCTGGTGGTCTGTCCGTAGGCGGCGAACTGGTCGATCAGCGCTTCGAGGTGCGCGGTGTCGCGGACGTAGGCGGTGATGAGGTAGCAGTCCTCGCCGGTGACCCGGTTGCATTCGACGACTTCGGGGGTCTCGCGAGCCAGCCGAGCGACCTCGGCGAGCTGACGCGGCGCCGGACGGATGCGGATCACGACCCCCAGCGTGTATCCGAGCCGGAGCGGATCGATGTCGGCGTGATAACCACGTATCACCCCGGCGGTCTCCAGGCGCCTGACGCGCTCCGCGACCGCCGGCGATGACAGTCCCACGCGTCGGCCCAGTTCTGCTAACGACACCCGTGCGTCGCTCTGTAGTGCGGCCAACACGCGGAGATTCGTCGCGTCGAGCAGTTCATCATCGGCAGAGACCGCGGTTCGCCTCAGCTTCGTAGGCATGTACGCCAATATAGCTTCGCTTGGGCCTGTTGGGAAACGCACGCCGCTGACAGACTCCCGTGACATGGCCGACGTCAAGCTTCCCGCTGGCTCCGCCACCGCCACGGAGGGCCCTCGCCCCTGGTCGAGGACGGCAATCGGGAAGGCTCCGCCGCACGTCTACTTCGTGATCAGCGCCGTGTTTCATTACCTCGGGCCGGCGTTCGCGGTGTTGCTGTTCGTACGCGTCGACGTGCTGGGTGTGGCCTGGCTGCGGATTGTCTCCGCGGCGGTCATCTTCGCGTTCTGGCGCCGTCCGTGGCGGGCGTTTCTCGCCCAGGACCGCGATGGGCGCCGTCTCCTTCTGGCCTGGGGCGGAGTGCTGGCGGTCATGAACGCGTGCTTCTACACGGCGATCGATCGTCTCCCGCTCGGAACGGTCGCGGCGGTCGAGTTCCTGCCCGTCATCGTGCTGGCGGCGCTCGGCGCGAGATCGGTGCGCAACGCCGCCGCGCTGGCGCTGGCCGTCCCGGGCGTTTACCTCCTAACCGACGTCCAGCTCTCGGCGCAGCCGTTGGGACTTGTCTTCGCGTTCCTCAACGCGATCTTGTTCGCGGTGTACATCGTGCTCGCCGACCGGGTGGCCAAACGACCCCAGATCGGGGGCATCGACGGCTTGGCGGCCGCGATGCTGATCGCGGCGGTGGTGATCACCCCGATCGGAGGGTGGGGGGCTGTCCCAGCCTTCAGTGATCCGGTGGGCATCTTGGCCGGGATCGGGGTGGGCGTCTCGTCCTCGGTGATCCCCTACGTCACCGATCAGCTGGCGCTCGCTCGGCTCTCGCGCTCGACGTACGCGTTGATGGTGTCCCTGTTGCCGGCCATCGCCGCGGTGATCGGCGTCGTCATTCTCACCCAGATTCCGACCGCGTCGCAGACCATCGGGGTGGCGCTGGTCGTCACCGGGATCGCACTGCACCGCGAGCCAAGCAGCGACCCTGGTCGGGAGTCACGTCTGCCGACCGGAATTGACGCTCCGGAGTCGATCGCGCCGCTCGCTGCGCACGAGGTCGGCGCGTGACACCTGACGCCAGCGACCGGACCGGGGTCCAAAGAATCGGCCTGACGGGGGCCGCCGTGGATGCGGCCGCCGGCACGCCCCTGGTCCGCGCGGCGGAGGCAGCGGTCAGCTGCCTTGGCGTCGGGGCCGAGGATCGTGTTGTCGTGGTGTGCAACGAGCCGCAACGGACGATCGCCGTGGCGCTGGGCAGGGCCGCCGTAGGCCGCACTCCGAAGGTGAGCGTCGTCTGCTTCCCAGCCATGACGCGTCCTAACCAGGAGCCGCCTCAAGCCATCACCGACGTGATGACGACGGCCACAGTCGTGTTCGCCACGACGGCCTTCTCGGTCAGCCACACCGCCGCTCGGCGCAACGCGACGGCTCGCGGCGTTCGGATCGCCTCCCTGCCGAAGGTGACCGCAGAGCTCTTCGAGCGTCTGCTGGTGGTCGACTACGCGCACCTCAAACGGGCCGGGGAAGCGCTGACCGCACAACTGACCGCCGCCACGACCTGCCGCGTGACATCCGCGGCGGGCACCGACGTGACGCTGCAACTGGGCGATCGCGTGGCGGTCTGTGACTCGGGCAACCTCCAAGGCGCCGGAGCGTTTGGCAACCTGCCCGCCGGCGAGGCGTACATCGCACCGATCGAAACCAGCGGCGACGGCCGCATCGTGTTCGACGGGTCGCTCGCCGGCTACGGCATGCTGGCAACGCCGCTGACCGTCACGCTGCGCGCCGGCCGGGCGGTCGCAGCGACCGGCGAGGCAGGCCGTTGGCTGCTGGACACCCTCGATGCCGGCGGGAATATGGGCCGGATGATCGCCGAGCTCGGGATCGGCACCAACCCCAACGCGCGGGTCAGCGGACGGATCATCGAAGACGAGAAGGCTCTCGGCACCGCCCACCTGGCCTTCGGGACGAGTGCCTCCTTCGGCGGAGCGAACATCGCCGACGTGCACATCGACGGACTCCTGCGCCAACCGACGATCGAACTCGACGGTAAGGTCATCCTCCGCGACGGCGCTCCCGCCTCGGGAACCGACTGACCATCGGCCTACTCTCGGGCAATGCACACCACGGCCACTTTCACCGTCACCTCGTTCGAGCCCGCCGACTACTCGTCGCCGGTTGAGACCGGCACCCCGGTGGGTCACGCGCACATGGTCAAGCAGTTTGCCGGTGGCATGTCCGGGCGGTCGGCGACCCAGTTCAGCTTCGCCTTCGATCAGCGGTCCGGCGTCGGGACGTATG
Source organism: Solirubrobacteraceae bacterium (assembly GCA_036392135.1). Lineage (GTDB taxonomy): Bacteria > Actinomycetota > Thermoleophilia > Solirubrobacterales > Solirubrobacteraceae > Palsa-465. The sequence continues at coordinate 2,078 of DASVYO010000047.1, read as the reverse complement.
TGGCGATGGAGGCGTTCGAGGGCAGCCTGGACGGCCGGACCGGGGCCTTCGCGTTCGCCCACTCCGCGACCACCGACGGCCGTAGCCGCGAGCGGCTCGCCGAGCTGCTGGTCATCGCGCCGGGCTCTGGTTCCGGCGAGCTGGCCGGGATCAACGGCAACGGTCACATCGTGATCGACGGCGACGGTACCCACATTCTCGAGCTCGACTATGAGCTCGAAGACAGCCGGTCCTGACTGTCCGGCCTGCGTCGCGCTGCATTCCGTCGGCCAGGGTGCGGCGCGGCGGGAAGGTGAATCGTGACGCACAGCCCGCCGGCGGCTCTGGGAGTGAGGGTGAGCGTTCCGTCGTGTGCGTCGGTGATGCTCTTGACGATCGCCAGCCCGAGGCCGACCCCAGGGTGGTCAGCGCGGATGCGCTCGGAGCCGCGCTGAAACTTCCTTTTATGGTCAGACCCACCGAACCTCATCGGTCGAGCAACGTGCGTGTCGCCAAGGGAGTCGTCAGCGAGGTGGCTGGTGACGATCGCGTGCGGGCATCGCCGCCGTTCCTCGAACGGGCTAACCAACCTCAATCACCTGGCCCTCGCGTGCCAGGCTCGGTGTGCCGTCGCCACCCATTTGCGCCCACTGCTCTGCGACCTGTTCGCCGATTTGCCGCAGACGAGTGTCGTCGTGGTCAGGGTCGTGGTGAGTCAGGATCAGCCGGCTGCAGTGCGAGCGAAGCGCGAAGGTCAACGCGTCGGACACTCGCGAGTGCCCCCACCCGCGATGCGGGCCGTATTCGTCGTCGTCGTACTGGCAGTCGTGAATCAGCAGAGACGCGCCTTTGGCGAGCGCGTACCCCGAGATCCAGTCCGGCTCAGCCGTGCCTAGATCCTCTCCCAGCCCGGGCTCGTGATCGGGTAGGTAGCAGACACTCGAGGCCTCGGCGGTGAGGCGATACCCCAGCGTCGGCCCGCGGTGAGCAACGAGCGCAGCCTTGACCTCGAGGTCACCAATCCTCCATGGCGGCCGCAGCGCATCCTCGAACCTGACGTGCGCCGGAAGGTCTCGAATCTCGAGCGGAGACAGCGGCTGGGAGAGGTAGCGGCCCAGACGCTCACGAAGCGGGCGGTGCTCGCTCGTCGGACCCCAGATCGTCACCTCCGTGCCGGGATCGAATAGGGGAGCGAAGAACATCAGCCCTTGAATGTGGTCGAGATGGAGGTGTGTGAGGAGGATATGGACGCTTCGAGAACGCCCGGCAAGAGCGAGGCCCAGGGCTCTGATCCCGGTCCCGGCGTCGAGGATCACCTGCGATCCGTCGGCGGCCGTGATCTGCACGCACGACGTGTTTCCGCCAAAACCGGCCGCCGCCGGGCCGGGCACCGGTAGGGATCCGCGGACTCCCCAGAAGGTCACGCGCACCGGATCACTCGCCACCCAATGGCCAGAACATGACCATCGCGCCATGCAACCCGACTGATCCCACCAGCGGTAGCGCGACGACCTCGACCTCGATCAGTCCCGAGCCGCCACGAATGTGAAAGCGGCCGAATCCCGGGCGACCGTCGCGAAACGCCCGCGTCACGGGAAGCTCGTCCGTAGGAAGATGCTGCCCTGGCTGGTCGAAAGGGCCGACCTCCGCCCGCCACCGCGCAAGGGGGATCGCACCGGTCTCCTCGAACAGGCCGCCGAAGAATTCTGCCGCGGCGTCGTTGAAGAAGACAATCGCCCCCTCGACATTGATCAGCACAGTGGCCAACGAGATCAGCGAAACGAGGTTGCGCGCCAGAATCAGCTCGAGCGGCTGCTCGGCGACCTCAGCCGGCGGCGGCAGCTTCTCGCGTTCAGCCATCGTCACACCTGCCCGACCTCAAACCCGGCCCGTGTGTGCCCACACCTACAGAAACTAACCGAGTTCAGCCGGCGAATCCATTCGCGCGTGGCGGGGAGTCACCACCAGCGGCTGCGCGCGGAGGTGAGCACCTCGAACCCGTGCTCCGTGACGATCCCGTTGTGCTCGAACTCGGCGCCTCCCAACGAGGGGTGGCCGAGCAAGATTTCGACCGCGAGGTACATATTCGGCTCGATCGG
>DASVYO010000046.1:0-15632 GCA_036392135.1 Solirubrobacteraceae bacterium | reverse complement strand
CGAACCGTGACTGAGGAAACGATCGCGTTCCACGCGCTCTGCGAAGGGCTGGCCGCACTGGAGCTCCGCGGCCTACTTCCCGCAGGCGAGGAGGAGCGTATCTGGCAGAACACGCTCACCGCGCTCGTCACCGGCCTCAACGACGCCGCGCGGGCGCGCGCGGAGACCCGCAGCCGGACCCGGAGCGCACGCTAGTTGGGGATTTCAACCGGATGGCCGGGGGGCTGCGTGCGTCGCCTGGTCTCTTGCTTCCAGACGCCGACGGTGCGACGCAGTTGGAGATACGCGGCTGCGCCCGGGACGGTGGGTAGCCAGAAGGAAATGAGCCGGTAGGCCAGCACGGCCAGGATCGCGAGGCTGGCGTGGGTACCGAAGGCAAGAAACGCGCCGACCATGCCGGCCTCGACGCCGCCGAGCCCTCCGGGCAGGGGAAGCGCGTTGGCGAGTGCCCCGACGAAGTAGGCGATGACGATCACCGCAATGGTCGGTGGCGCGCCGAAGGCGTGAAAGCAGGCCCACAGTGTGGCGATGTCGAAGCCCCAGTAGCCAACGGCTCCGATCAGCCCGGGCTTGCGCTGCTTGATCAGCGAGAAGCCGATGCCCAGCGCGTCGTGGGCCGCCCACGGGGCGCTGGCCAGCCCCGCGATCAGCCGTCGGCCACGGCGCGCGTCGGCCAGCGGTTTCACGCGGCGCTCGAAGTCATCGGGGAGCGCACGCACGGAGAGCAATAACACCACGGCGGCGGCGGCCAGGATGGCCGGAGCCACGGTCAGCGTCCACGGGGCTTGCCCGGAGAAGAGCCCGCTGAACAAGCCGCCGCCGGTCACGATGAGCGCCCCGGCATAGACACTGTAGAGGAGAAACTCGAAGGTCAGGATCCGTCTCGCGGCGGTGCGCGCGCTGAGGCCCGAGGCGCGCAATGCCCAGACTGTTATGGCCACGCCGCCGGCGCCCGCGGCCGAGAACAGCTTCGTCGCCACCACTCCCGCCATCGTGATCTGGTAGCTCGCTCTCCACCCGATCCGCACGCCCTGGCACGAGAAGACCGTGCGGAAGAGGACGACGTAGCCGCCGAGGGACAGCGCCTCGAGGACGATTCCGAACCCAAGCCAGTTCAGGTTCGCCGCCCGCAGCCTGTGCAGTGTCGGCCCGAGCGCGCTGAGCTGCGGAACGACGAATTGGATGAACCCGGCGATGGCAGCGACGGTGATCACTGCAGCGATGGCGCGCCTGTGGCGAGCGACAAATCGTCCCTGACCTGCCTGGGGGGCATCCGAGGCGGCTTGCGCGTGCCCCAATTTCGCGGGGTCCACTCGGGCCTTCGGGAGATGCGGGGAGCCGTCGACCCCGGCGACCGGTGCGGTCAGCTGCGGGATCATGGCCATGGTTCAGCTCCTGGGGTTCAGTTTGGTTCGTGGACGCGCCCATGCCGGGGGAGGCCCGGCGTTATCGCGAAACCCGAGAGAAATCACGCGGGCGGAGGTCAATCGCCTCGGCCAGTCGCAGTGACGGCAGGAATCAGCATCAGCGACGGCTGGTCCGCTTGGTCGCGACCGGTCTCCGCACCGGACTCTAGTCACTTGTGCGGATCATTACAAGACTTGCTCCGGGCCCGGTAAGCGGATCGAGCCTCGGTGCGCCTTGTATTCGGGTCCGCGGGGCGTAGACTCGAGACTCAAGGTCACTCGCCGCTTTCTGCGAATCGCTCCACGCAGGCCACCGCCACCGCGACCTGAGGCCGTTACTCAACGACAGTCGCCCGCGACACCCACGGGGTTTCGAAGGGCGCAGGGAGGTTCCATGGTTCTCACGTCACCCGGGGTGCCGGCTGCGTGGTCACCAGATGGAGCGGTCCCGGCGGCGACGCGTGGTTAGAGCGGTCCAGCGGATCGGGGCGCGCGCCAGTCGCTCGCGCGGTCTGTTGACCGTGGCGGGAGCGCTGGTCGCAGTCGGCGCCCTCGTGTTCGTTCTCGCCGGCCGATGGGGACAGTTCGCGAGCTCCGCCACCGGTGCGGCGTGGTGGGCGTTGACGGGGGCTGCCGCGCTGCAGACCGGATCGCTGCTGGCGCGCAGCGAGTCATGGCATCTGTGCGTCCAGAAGGCGGGCGGCACCGTCGGCCGCCGGCGGCTCTACCGCGCGGCGGGAATCGGCTATCTCGGCAACATCGTCAACGGCGAACTGGGATTCGCGCTGCGTATCGCTTCGCTGCGTCGTGCTGCGCCCTCAGATAGCCCGAAGACGGTGGTCCTCGCGGCTACCGAGATACCGATCGTGCTGACCGAGGTCACCCTGGCGACGCTGTTCTCGTTCACGCTTGTGGCGCCCCTGGGTTTGCCGTGGTGGACGCCGATGATCGCTTTGTGCGTGGTTCTGGCCGCTGTTGCGGGACTGGCCCGTCTTGCCCGGCGCCACCCCCGCGGATGGTGGCAGGGTCTCAGTGCGTTGGGCGACGCACGCGCCCGTGCCCGGGTCGCGATCTTCGTTGCCCTCGCGGTCTGCGCACAGATCGCCCGTAACTGGCTGATGTTGCATGCGAGCGGCGTCCACGCCTCGGTGTTCGACGCGACCGCGGTGTTGATCGCCGTCGCGGTGCTTGGGATGCTCCCGGTTGGTCCCGGTGTCGGCGCGGGGGCGATGGTCCTGATCCTGGGGGCCAACGGGGTGGCCGGCGTCACCGCCGCCGGCGTCCTCCTGACCGCGACCGGCACCGTGGGCGCGCTCGCCTACGGGGCCTGGGCGCTCATCGACCGCTACTGGGCGAAGCGAACAGCCGGGCTGCGCCCTCACAGCGCCGCGGCCGTCGAGCCGGCGCCGGTGTTGAGCTAGGCACCGGCCCAGCTCGGACCGGCGCCGCTGATCAGCCTCGGTCGCCGCCGAACGAGCTGGCGACGGCGGCGGATGGCAGCTCGGTCCCGGACCGCACCAGATATAGTTGACAGATATATCGCACCGATGTATTGTGCCGCGACATGGCAGCGCCCCCGGAGCCCCGGCAGCCCGAGCTGAGCCCCACCGGCCGCGTGATCCTGGGCATGATCGCGATGGGCCGCACGACCGGCTATGACATCAAGCAGCTGGTCGACAAGACGACCCGCTTCTTCTGGGCCGCCAGCTATGGCCAGATCTATCCCGAGCTGCGGCGACTCGAGGCTCTCGGCCTGGTGCGCGGGCGCTCGGAGCCCGCGGGGGCCCGCGCCCGGACGGTGTTCGAGCTGACCGACGCCGGCGAGCGCGCGCTGCGGGACTGGCTGGCCTCCGACGTGGAGTCCGCGTATGAGCTCCGTGACGAGGGCATGCTCAAGCTGTTCTTCTCCGACAGCCTGCCTGAGCGTCGGATCGAGAACATCCGCGCGATGCGCGTGCGGCAGGAGCGCAAGCTGGCGCAGTTGCGCGCGATCGAGCCTCACGCCGAGCATGGTCCGCTCGGCTCCTACCTGACGTTGCAATTGGGCATCAGCTCCACGGAATGCTTCATCGAGTGGTGCGCGGCGACCGAGCGTCGTCTCGCGGCTGAGCCCGGATCGGAGTGAGACATGTTGAGCCGACTCGCCACCCTCCTGCACGCCAATGGACGCCGCGTGCTGTTCGCCGTCGTGATGATCGCCGCCGTCGCGGGCGTGTTCGGCGCCGGCGTGGCCAAGCGCCTGAGTCCCTATGGGGCCAGCGACCCGGCCACTCAATCCGTCCAGGCCATGACCAGGTTCCAGGCGGCGGCCGGCCGACAGCTCGAGCCCGGGGTGGTGGCGCTGGTCAGCTCGGGGGACGTTCGCAGCGCGGCGGGCGGGCAGCGCGTCGAGCGCGTCGAGCGAGCGCTCCGCGCCCAGCCCGACGTCGCCAGGGTGCTCAGCTACTACGACACCCACGATCCGGCGATGGTCTCCCGGGACGGGCGCTCGACCTACGTCATCTCCTACTTCAGGCCGCTCTCGGACACGCGGCTCAAAGACGACGCGCAGCAGATCGAGAACCGGTTTGCGTCATGGCGCGACGTGAAGCTCGGCGGGCAGCAGATCGCCAACGCGCAGGCCAACACCCAGGTGAGCCACGATCTGGCCCACGCCGAGCTGCTGGCCTTCCCATTCATCTTCCTGCTCTCGCTGCTGTTCTTCCGCTCGCTGGTGGCCGGGCTGCTGCCGCCGTTGCTGGGCGGGCTGGCGATCCTCATCACCTTCCTCGTGCTGCGGATCATCGCGGGCTTCGTGGATCTGTCGGTGTTCGCACTCAACTTCGTCACCGGGATGGGGCTCGGGCTGGCGATCGACTACAGCCTGTTCATGGTGTCGCGCTACCGGGAGGAGGCGGCCACGGCCGGCTTCGGAGTCGAGGCCCTGCGGCGCACGCTGCAGACCGCGGGCCGCACGATCCTGTTCAGCTCGCTCACCGTCGCGGTCGCGGTGGCGGCGCTGGCGATCTTCCCGCAGCGGTTCCTGTATTCGATGGGTATCGCGGGCGCCGTGGTTCCGCTGGTCTCGGCGACCCTGGCCCTGATCGTTCTGCCCGCGCTGCTCGCGGTGCTGGGGCCGCGCGTCAACGCGCTGGCGCCCCGGCGGCTGCAGCGGGCGGCCGAGCGCGACGCGCGCCCGGCTGAGCGCGGTGCCTGGTACCGGCTGTCGCGGTTCGTGATGAGACGCCCCGGCCGGATCGCGGTGATCAGCGCCCTGTTCCTGATCGCGCTCGGGATTCCCTTCACCCAGATCAGGTTCATCACCGTGACCGCTGGCGTGCTGCCGCACAGCGCCAGCGCTCGGCAGGTCGACGACGCTCTGGCGGGCGAGTTCCCACCGAACCGAACCTCACCCCTGGAGGTCGTGGTGGGCGCGTCGGCAGGCTCGCCTCAGGTGCGAGCCCTGGCCGCCCGCATTGGCCGGCTCCCCGGCGTCTCGGCGGTCGCTCCGGCGCAGCCGGCCGGCCGCCACCTGACCCTGCTCGCCGTGGCCCCGGTCGCTCGGCCGCTGAGCCCGCCGACCCAGCAGCTCGTGCGTGAGGTCCGGGCGATCCATCCGCCGTTCTATCTTGGGGTGGCCGGTCAGACGGCCGGCTACCTGGATCTCGAGCACAGCCTGGCCGCCCACCTCCCGGCCGTGCTCGCGGTGATCATCGCCGCCACACTGATCATCCTGTTCCTGTTCACCGGGTCGGTGGTGCTGCCGCTGAAGGCGGTGCTGATGAACGCGCTCAGCCTCAGCGCGGTGCTCGGGATCCTGGTCCTCATCTTCCAGGACGGCCACCTGCAGGGTCTGCTCTCGTTCACCAGCCAGGGAGCGCTCGACGCGACCCAGCCGATCTTCCTGGTCGCGGTGGCCTTCGGGTTGGCCACCGACTACGGCGTGTTCCTGCTCTCGCGGATCAAGGAGGCGCGCGACGCGGGCGCCTCGGACTCCGAGGCGGTGGCGATCGGGGTCGAGCGGACGGGCCGGATCGTGACGGCGGCGGCGCTCCTGTTCGCGGTGGCGATCGGCGCGTTCGCGACCTCGAAACTGGTGTTCATCAAGGAACTCGGGCTCGGCTCGGCGCTGGCCGTGCTGATCGACGCCTCGATCATCCGGGCACTGCTGGTGCCCTCGCTGATGCAGCTGCTCGGTCGCTGGAACTGGTGGGCGCCGAAACCGCTGCGGCATCTGCACGACCGGATCGGGCTGCGTGACGGCGGTCCACCCGTCGTCGCGCGCCAGCGCCCGTCGCAGGCCTGAGGACGGGTCACCAGCGGGGTGCCGTGGCGAGGTCGCGGCGCCGAGCGGGGGTGCCTGCCCACCCGTCCCCGGCCGGGGGGCCGGGGACGGACGGGCGAGCCCGATCAGGCGGGGACGGCCGTCCGGGCCGGGCGGGCATCCGCGGTGCTGGTGCTCTGAGGCCCGCACAGCACCACCTTGAGCGCATTGGTGTGCGCAGCGTCGGCAAACGTGTCGTAGGCCGACATCGTGTCGGCGAGCTCGAAGCGGTGGGTCGCGAACAGCGAGGGATCGAGGCGTCCACTGGCGATCAGCCGCATCAGCTGCGGGATGCTGAAGGTGTCCACCAGCCCGGTCGTGACCGTGACGTCGCGGATCCACAACTTCTCCAGGTGCAGTGTCGCGGGCTTGCCGTGCACGCCGATATTGGCGACGCGGCCACCGGGCCGGATCAGCTCGGTTGCCAGCTCGAACGTCTGCGGGACGCCGACCGCCTCGAGCGCGACATCGGCGCCGAGCCCGTCGGTCAGCTCCATCACGCGCGCGACCGGGTCTTCCCGGCCGTTGTTGATCGTCAGGTCTGCGCCGAACCTCCGGGCCCCCTCCAGGCGGCTGTCGGCCAGGTCGATCGCGACGATCCGCCCCGGGGTGTACAGCCGTGCGGTGAGGATCGCCGCCAGCCCGATCGGGCCGGCACCGACGATCGCCACGGTGTCCCCGGGGGACACCATCCCGTTCAGCACCCCGACCTCGTATGAGGTGGGCAGGATGTCGGCCAGGAACAGCACCTGCTCGTCGCTCAGCCCCTCGGGAAGCTTGTAGACGGAGTTGTCGGCGAACGGCACGCGCGCATACTCCGCCTGCAGCCCGTCGATCAGGTGCCCGAAGATCCAGCCACCGCCGCCCAGGCACTGGCCGTAGCGCCCCTCCTTGCAGTACCGGCAGCGACCGCAGGAGCTCACGCACGACAGCAGCACGCGATCACCGGGGACGACCGTGCTGACCCCGGCGCCGATCTCCTGGACCGTGCCGACGGCCTCGTGGCCGAGCACCGTTCCCGGTGTCGTCTCCGGCACATCGCCCTTGAGGATGTGCAGGTCGGTGCCGCAGATCGTGGACGTGTCGATCCGCACGACGATGTCGGTCGGATCGACGATCGCGGGGTCAGCGACGGAATCCCAGCCCCGCTCGCCCGGACCGTGGTAGACAAGAGCCTTCATGACGCAGTCTCCTTGACTCCGGCCATCGGAGCGGCCACGCCGGGTGGGCCGCGGCCGCGCAACGGCCAGTCGTTCGTGTGTTTAGCCAGCCGAGCGTAGGCAGCGCGACCCGCCACGCCATCCGCCGTGTCTGCCCAAGCCGGTAGGTAGAAACGCGCAGCCGGGACCCGTAGTCGTTGGTGGCTAGACGAACGTGCAGTGCTGGTCCGAGCCGAACGCGACGACAAGCTACCCATGACCGTTGATTTAGGGTCGGCTGCGAGCGTGATCAGGACGGTCGGAGACCGCAGCGGTGTGGTCACGGCGCGGTCCGAGGGGCAGATCGCCTGGGATGCCCCCGGCGCCGAGCGGCGGTTCCGGCCGCGCGATGGGCGTGCCGCGGCGGTGAACCATGCCCTGTTGGTGGCGCCCGCGCTCGTGACGGTCGGGTTGTTCCTGCGCTACCACCTCGCCCACCAGCTGTCGGTCGACTTCCATCACGACTTCTGGGTGGCGGGCTTCCGCGTCCTGCACGGGCTGAGCCCCTACGACTGGACCCGCAGTCAGATCGCGGGGCTGGCCAGCTTCCCTTACCCGGCGCCGGCTGCGCTCCTGTTCGTCCCCTTCTCGCTGCTGCCCCGCGGCATCGGTGACGTGACCTTCGCGCTCCTGACGCTGCTGGCCTGCCTGTCGGCGTTGCGGTTCTTGCAGGTGCGGGACTGGCGGCTCTACATGCTCGTCCTGCTCTGGTGGCCGGTCATCAGCGGCTGGCAAACCGCGAACGTGACGCTGCTGTTCGTCTGCGGGATCGCGATGCTCTGGCGATATCGAGACCGGCCCCTGGTGGCCGGGGCACTGCTGGCCGTGATGCTCGCGGTCAAACCGGTCGTCTGGCCGCTGGTGCTCTGGCTGTTGGTCACCCGCCGCTTTCGCGTCGCGGCGCTCGCATTGGCCGCGGCCCTGGGGCTGAACGTGGTCGCCTGGGCGGTGCTCGGGTTCGAGCAGCTGGCCACCTGGACGCATCTGCTCATGGTCCAGACGGACGTGCTGTACCGCGAGGGATACGGGCTGGTCGCCCTTGCCACGCATTTCGGCATCGGGCGCTCTGCCGGAACCGTGCTTCAGATCCTGGCCAGCGCTGCCCTCATCGGCGGCTGCCTGCACCTCGGGTGGCAGCGCCGCGAGCGCGACGCGTTCGCGCTGGCGATCGCGCTGATGCTCGCCAGCTCACCGCTGGTCGACAACCACTACTTCGCCCTCTTGATCGTGCCCCTGGCCATCACCCGGCCGTCGCTGGGTCGTCTCTGGCTCGTCCCGCTGCTGCTGTGGCTGTGCCCGGCGACCGGCGTCGCCGGTTGGCAGGCCGCGCTGGCCTGGATCGTGCTGGCCGGGGTCACCGCCGGGCTCCTGCGAGACACGGGCAGCGGCTCCGCCCCTCGGGTCACTTCCCCACAGCCGGCGAGCTCTCGCTGACGGTGCGGGCCGCCGGGGAATGGGTAACCCAGGAGGCGATGTCGCGCTCATCCGTGCTCCTGTCGGTGCTCACCCGCGAACCCGCGAGTACCTCGGAGCTGTATGACCGCGTCGGCTATGCCGAGCTGGCGCGGATCGGCCTGATCCCGTACCCGGCCTTTCGCGCCGAGCTGGCCAAGCTCGCCGCGGCCGGCCTCGCCGAAGGCGAAACCGGGGCGGACGGCGCGACCCGCTGGAAGCTCGCCGCGGTCGCCGGTGGCGAGGGCGTCAGTGGCGACTGATCTAGGCTCCGCCGCATGGAGCTCGAGGGCAAGGTCGCGCTGGTCACCGGCGCGGGCAGCGGAATCGGCCAGGCCATCGCCCAGGCGATGGGCGATGCCGGCGCGGCCGTGTGCATCAACTGGTGGGGCGACTACGGGCCGGAGGCTGCGCAGCATGCCGCGCGCCTGCCACGCGCGTTCGCGTTCGAGGCCGACGTAGCCGAGGCAGAGCAGGTGGCGGGGATGATCCAGGCGACGGTCGATCGGTTCGGTCGTCTCGACGTGCTCGTCAACAACGCCGCCGTGAACCGCTCGGCGCCGCTGCTCGAGCTGTCGCTCGCGGACTGGGATGCAGTCCTGCGCGTCAACCTGCGGGGCGCGTTCTGCTGCCTGCAGGCGGCCGCCCGGGCGATGCGGGACGCCGGTCGGGGAGGATCGATCATCAACATCTCCTCGATCCATGAGGACGTTCCGTTTCCGACCTTCGCACCGTACGCGGTCGCCAAGGGAGGCCTCCGCATGTTGATGCGCAATGCCGCGCTCGAACTCGCCGCCGACGGGATTCGGGTCAACAACATCGCGCCGGGGGCGATCCGTACCCCGATCAACCGGGCCAGCACCGAGAATCCGGCCCGGATGGAGCTGCTCCGGCAGATCGTCCCGCAGCGGAGGATGGGCACGCCTGAGGAGGTGGCGGCGGTGGCGGTGTTTCTGGCCTCCGACCGGGCCTCGTACGTCACCGGCTCCACCTACGCGGTCGACGGCGGCATGGCGCGGCATGCGGAGCCCGTCTAGCCGGAAACCCGTCGGGGCCGGACAGCGCCGGCAGGCCAGCCTGATCGGGCCCCGGGGCGATGCTGTGACGCGGCGCTAGGCGGCCAGCGCCGCGACGAGGTCCGGGAGTGCGACCCGGTCGGCCGGATTCCGGGCCCGGTGAAGCCTGGCGATCTCCCCGTCAGGACGCACCACGACGTCGGCTCCGAGCCGGAGCATGTCGGCTCGGGTCAGCTTTGGCAGTCTTCCGCGAGCGGCGGCGCCGAACAGCGGACCAATCGAGCCCGGCACGAGTTCCAGCGGGTTCTGGCGGCGGATTGTCCCGAGCGCCTCGTACAGGCCGGCCGTGGCGTCGGCCACGACGGTCAGGTCGTCGGGGATGCGATCGTCCTGTGTGCGCCAGGACTCGACGAGCCCGAGCGGGGCGTTGAAGAACACGACCAGCTCGCCGCCCTGCCGTTCGATCGACTCCCTGTCCTCCACGGCCCGGTGGAGGTGGCCCTGGCAGATGCTTCAGCCGGGGTGGCGGGCCAGGTAGGCCACCCACGGGCGCCCGAGCATGTCGCCCAGGGCCAGCTGGCCGCCCCCGGCGCGCGGCAGCTCGAAGTCCGGGAAGCGCATGGCTTGAGCCTATCTCAGCCGGCCTTGGCGACCCTCAGCAACCGGACCCCGCCGAGCGGTAACCGTCGGACGACGAGGGGAAGGAGTACTCGCATCCGCCTCGTCGCCCGTGCCGGTGTCCTCTCTCTCGCTCGGCGCTGCGGGCAGTGTAGGTGTGACGAAGCTCACAATGCAAGCTCATCGGCTGCGCCGAGCTAGGGGAGCCTGGTGTAGAGGATTGCGCTGTCGGCCACGCAGCACGCGCCCCGGTAGTTGTGCGGGGCCACGGCGATCGCCTGGAGCTTCGGATCGGTGGCCAGGAGCGCCCCCCACTGCGCGGCGCGGCGGCGCACGAGCGTCGGCCAGGCCTGGGACCAGGCATGCTCGCCCTCGGTCAGCGGCCGCGTGTAGAGCAGGTGCTGGCCGGGGCGCAGGCTGCCCACCAGCCGGCTGACCGCGGGGGCGGGCGGGGTGTCGGCCAGGCGGCCGTAGGCGTTGACCCAGTTCATGTAGCTCGGGTGTGCGGTCGGGCCCAGCGGACTGGCGTAGCGCAGCCCGGCCGGCAGGTAGTAATAGGCCAGCGGAGTCTGGTCGGGCTGGGCCACGAGGACGACGTCCCCGGCGCGCAGCTCAGGCGAGAGCTCGCCGGCGATGTCGGCCAGGTTGCTCTTGTGCTGAGGCGCGAACGACGCGGCGTTGGCGGCGAAGGCCAGGGTCAGGACGAGAACCAGTACGCCGAGCACGCCAGATCGGGCACAGGCGACGGCTCCCAGAAGCAGCAGCGCCCCGAGGATCGAAGCCAGGTAGCGCGTCTCCCAAGCCGGGGAGATGATCGTCACGAGCCGGCCCACCAGCGCCGCGCCCACGGCGAGCAGCATCAGCGCCCACACCATCCGGGCCAGCGGCGTCCGCCGCTGCTCGCGGCTGGCCAGCGGCAGGACCGCCACGGCCAGGGCAACGGCCAGGACGACGGTGACCCGATCGCTGCCCAGTAGAGAGCTCGGGAATCCAAAGCCCGCGAGGTCGCTGTAGCCCCAGGGACTGGTCGTGTGCCCCATCTGGTAGACCAGGTTCGGGATCCAGGGCGCGAACAGCAGCAGCGCGAGGGCGAACGCGAGGGCGGCGTCACGCAGGACCGCCCTCGGCTCCCCGGCCGTGCGGCGCAGGAGCAACACGGCGATGGCCATGCCGCCCCACAGGAATATGGCCCAGAAGCTCGTGTACAGCGCCAGCGTGAGGGTCAGGGCGAGCGGAACCAGGTAGCCGCGCTGCCGCCGGATGAACAGGTGCAGGCAGCAGGTCGCGGCGAGCAGGCCGAGCAGCGCGAGCAGCTCGTAGGGCTGCACCTCTTCCGCGTACTTGGTGAGGAACGGGCTGAACGCGAACAGCACGGCGGCCGCCAGACCGGCACGCCGGCCGAACAGGCTCCAGGCGCTCCACATCGCCACGGGCACGGTCAGCAGGCCGATCAGGATCGACAGCAGGTGGGTGGCCACCTCGCCCGATCCGAAGCCGCTCATCCACACATGGAGCAGGACGTAGTAGAGCGGAGCGGACCCGTTCAGGCGCAGGATGCCCGGGATCGCCGACAGGGGATGGGAGGCGATGCCGATCGCGTTGGCCTCATCCCCCCACAGCTCGCCGCTGATGAACCGGCCGCGGACGAGCGCCGAGACGGCCAGGAGACCGACCAGGATGGCACCGGTGCTCAGCCACCCCGGGAGGCGATCAAACCAGCGCGGGGCATGAACATCCGGGATCTCCGGCGCCTGCAGCAGCCAGCGGAGGGAAGGGCGGGGGGCGGTCGTGCTCATGCGCGGCCCCAGCGTACCGGGCCACCGCGTGGGCTCCCGAGGCCGCCGGGACCCCGTCTGCGAGCATCAGCCGCCATGCGCGACGGACTGAGCCGGTGAGCGCCGCCGAGGTGATCCCGGTCACCGGTGCTGAGATGCCGCGGCCGGATGAGGAGTCTCCGCTGCTGGTGGCTGCGCTGTGCGACCTCGGGTTCCGAGCCGTGATCCGCGCCTGGCCCCTGCCCTACCCGTGGGCGGACGCAGCGCTCGTGGTGTGCCGGACCCCGTGGGACTACTTCGCGCGCGCGGAGGAGTTCCTGGGCTGGGCGGAGCACGTCGCCGCTCGGACCCGCTTGGAGACGCCTGCAGTAGCCGCAGACGGCCCCTCTGCTAAACAGCACCAATCAAGTGAACATAGGTGTGGACGCTCCCGTTCCGGACGTGCTTATGTAGTCGGGGAATGGTTTCCGGCCGGCATGTGCCGCGCGTCCCGCGCGACGGCGCGTCCGCTTCCAGAACGGCAGAAGGAGTGATGCAGACATGAGTCTCAAGATTGGCTCGACGGCCCCGGACTTCGAGGCCGAGACGACCGAAGGCAAGATCAAGTTCCACGATTGGATCGGCGACTCCTGGGCAGTGCTGTTCTCACACCCCAAGGACTTCACGCCGGTGTGCACGACCGAGCTCGGCTACATGGCCAGGATCAAGCCTGAGTTCGATCGCCGGGGCGTGAAGATCATCGGCCTGTCGGCCGATCCCGTCACCGACCACGAGCGGTGGGCGCAGGACATCGCCGAGACCCAGGGCACCGCGCCCAACTACCCGATCATCGGCGACAGCGACCTCAAGGTCTCGAAGCTCTACGGCATGCTTGAGGAGGGGGCCAGCGGCGATCCCCAGGACCGCACCCCGGCCGACAACCAGACCGTGCGCAACGTATTCGTGATCGGGCCCGACAAGAAGATCAAGCTGATCCTGGTGTATCCGATGAGCACCGGGCGCAACTTTGACGAGGTCGTGCGCGTGATCGACTCCCTGCAGCTGACGGCCAAGCACCAGGTGTCGACGCCGGCCAACTGGCAGAACGGCGAGAAGGTGATCATCTCCGGCTCGGTGTCAAACGACCAGGCCAGGGAGATCTTCGGCGACTGGGAGGAGCCCAAGCCGTACATCCGGATCGTGCCCCAGCCCTCCTGACCCGGTCACAGCTGGTGGTCATCACGGCGCAACGCGTCGGTGAAGCGCTTTGCCACGGCGGGCGAGTCGCCGAGCTCGTAGAGGGTGATGACCACCAGCTCGTCCCGGTCGGGCCGGCAGACGTAGACGAGCTCGCGGCGCTCCAGGTCGCGGACCAGGATCGCCCCCCGCTCTCCCGCCTCGGTGCGTCCGGCCGCACGAGCACGGGCCACCCGGCCGGCGATGTCCCGCTTGGCGTCGAGGCTTCCGCGCACGCGCTGGCGAAAGCGCTCCGCGGCGTGATCGGTGACGGCCACCAGCATCGTCATCCGAGCTTAGGCCGGCGCGGGGGTCAGCGCCGCCGGGCGCGGCCGCTCCTCACTTCGCGTAGACGGCGAAGAAGTCGCGGTCGTCGGGCGACAGGTAGCGCGTGACCGGTCGGGTCATGCTGCCCAGCAGAGCGCTCGGCTCACCGGCGTTCGGGCGCGCGTAGGAGTTGAACGTCACCCAGTAGGAGTTGATGTCCAGCTGCATGGCCCGGATTGCGCCGGCGTGGATCAGGATCTGGGCCAGCGAGCCCACGGTCTGATCGTTGGCGGCGGCGTAGATCAGATCCCCGCGAGCGTCGATGCCGATCCCCGAGCGCCACACGCGCACCGCGTTGCCGAGCGTCGCTCCCCACTGCGGGCCGTCGCTCAGGTTCGGGTTGGGCCTGGCGCCCGAGACGATCAGCGGCAGGTTCTGCCGCGCGTAGTCGATGCCGGTCGGAGCTCGGGGACCGTAGCTCCAGTCCTGGATGTCGACCCGCCCGTCGCTGTAGTGGACGAAGGTGCCCAAGCCGTTGTGCAGGGGGGCGTAGGTGATGCCCCCGAGCGCGTAGCCGCCGTGGGAATCCTCGAGCTTGAAGCCGCTGTTGAACGTGGCCAGCAGGCGCGAGCGCAGCGACGGCGGCACCTCCATCGGCCCGCGCGGCAGGTTGATCGACGGCTCGAGCTGTCCGGGGTAAAGCACGATCGAGGTACGGCGGGGATCGATCCAGGCCACCCCGGCCACCATCTGGGGGTAGTTCGGATCGCTGCGGAACTGGGCGATCTGGACCGGCGGACTCGCCCCGCTCCAGGTCTCGGTCGGCGTCCATACGCCCTCGCCGGCCAGCGCGGGATGGATCAGCGGCGCGATGTCCGCCGGGTGCGAGGCGGCGATCGCCTGGATGTGCAGCTTCAGGCGCTTGAGCGCCGGCCCGCCCGTCCCGGGAGCATTGAAGCTGTAGTAGATCCCCTCCACCCCGGAGGCGAATCCGGCCGCGCCGTGGTCGCGCAGCCATTCCACCGCGTTGATCGTGAAGCTCGAGTTGGAGGGCCCCGACACGCTGCTCCAGAAGGACACCATCACCGGCAGCGCGCACATGAGCAGCGTGATGGTGAGCACGCGGCGGGCGCGGCGCGCGGGAGTCAGGCGCGCCGGCAGCGGGCGGGGAGCGGTCGGGTAGCTGGCGTGGGCGGACATCAGGCTCGTGGGACGGCGCGATGCGGCGGCCCGGTGGTCATTCGTTCGCGTCCCCGCCAGACCCTCCTGCCCGTCAAGAGATTTCTCATAGCGCGGGGCAGGCGAACGGCGCCGTGCGCAGAAACGTCATCTCATGGCCAGGGCAAATGCGGCCGCGCCCCTGCGGGTCACGACACAGCACAACTCAACGGTCTCCGGCGCAGCCGGTGCCCGTGGCATCCGGACCTCCGTCACCCCGATGCGCCCCCCGGTCGGCACCGCCGGGGCCTGGGTGCGGGCCATCCGCGTCCGCCAGTGGCCCAAGAACCTGCTCGTGTTCGGCGCTCCGGCGGCGGCCGGCGCGCTCACCCAGGTCCGCGTGCTCGAGCGAGCCGGTCTGATGGCGCTGGCCTTCTGCCTGCTCTCGAGCGGCGCGTACCTACTCAACGACCTCCACGACGTCCGCGAGGACCGCAACCATCCGGTCAAGCGCCACCGGCCGATCGCCTCGGGCGCGATCGCCGCCGGCGCGGCCCGCCTGGTCGCGCTGCTGGCGCTGGCCGCCGGCCTCGGGCTGGCCGGTTCGCTGGGAGTGGCCGGCCTGGCCATCGCCGGGGGTTACGCCGGGCTGAACTTTGCCTACACGGGCTGGTTGCGCCGGGTCGCCGTGGCCGACATCGCGGCCATCGCCGCCGCGTTCGTGATTCGAGCCGCGGCGGGCGGGGTGGCCGCCGGCGTGCCGATCTCGCGCTGGCTGTTCGTCGTCGTCTCCTTCTCGGCCCTGTTCGTCGCCGCGGGCAAGCGCTATTCGGACTGGCTTGACCCCGCCTCCCGCGGCTCGCGTCGAGTCCTGTCCGACTACAACCCCGACTTCCTGCGGCTGATCCTGGCCGCCTCCAGTGCCGTCGCGCTCGGGGCCTACTGCCTGTGGGCGTTCCAGCCGGGGCCGCCGGGCGCCGTCGTGTGGCGCGAGGCCACGATCGCCCCATTCACGCTCGCGCTGCTCCGCTACGGGCTGCTGGTCACGGGCGGCCGAGGCGGCGCCCCGGAGGAGATCATGCTCACCGACCGCTTCATCCAGTGCGCCGGGCTGGTCTGGCTGTTGACCTTCGCGCTGGGGCTCTGACGTGAGCGTGGCCCCGGCCCGACATGTGGGGCTCCGCGACTCGGAGCCGGGCACCGCCAGGACCGCCGCGTCGAGT
>DASVYO010000045.1:0-1802 GCA_036392135.1 Solirubrobacteraceae bacterium | reverse complement strand
GTTCGGCGTCGCCAAGTGGGTCTTCCAGGACGGTGCCGCCCATTCGCTGCTCGGGTTCACCCCCCAGGGCTTCCTCGACGCCTGGGGCCCGGTGTTCTTCTTCGCGATGATCTTCGCGATCTCGATGGACTACACCGTGTTTCTGCTGTCGGCCGCCAAGGAGCACTGGGACCGGACGCACGACCCGCGTGACGCGATGGTCAACGGGCTGGCCCACTCCGGCCGGGTGATCTTTGCCGCCGGGGCGGTCATGGTGGCGGTGTTCTTCACCTTCGCTCTGTCCGGCCCGCTGCCGCCCAAGGAGATGGGGATCATCCTCGGCGTGGCCGTGCTGCTTGACGCGGCGCTGATCCGGCTGCTGCTGCTGCCGGTACTGCTGCGGCTGATGGGCAAATCGGCCTGGTATCTGCCCGGCTGGGCGCGCAAGATCCTGCCCAACGTGACCTTTGGTCACTCATGAACCGAGCCGACGCCGATATGTCCCCCACGCTCGAGCTGTGGCAGACGGAGTGGTGTCCCGCATCACACCGGGTCCGCCAGCGCATGACGGAACTCGGCCTGTCGTTCGTTGTCCATCAGGTCCCGGTCGAACCGGACGCCCGCGTCGAGCTCGAGCGAGCGACCGGACACACCACGATTCCCGTCCTGAGCGCCGGCGGCAAGACTGTCGCCGGCGAGCAGGCGATCCTCACCTACCTGAACCGTCGCTTCGCCGAGCCGCTCGACGCAGAGCAGCAGCGCGCGAAGGCGATCAAGGCCAAACGCAAGGAACTGGAGCAAGCATGTCTCGAACTAGCAGCAGCTACACACTGAGCACCACCACCGACCTCGCCTTCGACGAGGCCGTCGCCCGCGTGCGGGAGGAGCTCGCCACCGAAGGCTTCGGCGTCCTGTCCGAGATCGACGTCCAGGCGACGCTCAAGGCCAAGCTCGGCGTCGATCACGATCCGTACCTGATCCTCGGCGCCTGCAACCCCGCGCTCGCCCACCAGGCGCTCACGGCCGAGCCCGAGCTCGGAACCCTGCTGCCCTGCAACGTCGTCGTCTACGAGCAGGACGGCCAGACGCACATATCGGCCGTCGACGCCGAGCGGATGCTGTCAATCGTCGGCAATGACGAGCTGGCCGAGATCGCCAGCACGGTCAGGGGTCGCCTGGAAACGGTCGTGGACCGCGCCCGGCGCTAACCCGCCGCTCAGGAGCGCGTCTTGGCGCGCGTGCGCGCGCCCTTCTTGGCGGCCGCGCTGCGGCGCGCGGCGTTCTGCTTGCGGGTCTTGGCCGCCTTCTGCGCCGCCGCCTTGCGCTTGGCCGGGCCGCCCCGGACCTGGTCTTCAGCGTCGCTGAGCAACTGCTTCAGGTCGTCCACGATCCGGTGGACGTTCTTCCGGGGCTTGCGACGCCCGTCGGTGGCGCCGGCGATCAGGTCCGCGGCGCGCTTCCGGAGCCCGCTCGCCCGCAGCTTCTGTGCCAGGTCCTGCTCGCGCTTTGTCTTGGCCATCGCCGCTCTCCTCCTGTGTCCGTTGACTACGTACCGATATACCCAGCGCGGGAGTTTTGGACCAGCCCAGCACCCGGGCTCCGGCCACTAGACGTCGGCTTCGACCAGACGCCTGATCGCGTCCAGCGTGCCCATCACCTCACTGTCCGGCGCATCCCCGTGAACCGTCGCCAGGAACAGCGTCAGCCGCGTGCCATCGCCCTCAGGGCTGACCTGAACCCAGCCGCGGTACTCGCTCCCGGAAGAGCCCCACTCGATCCTGCGCTCAGACGCGTCGGCGCGAAACCACGCCTCCCCCTCCTGC
>DASVYO010000044.1:0-22475 GCA_036392135.1 Solirubrobacteraceae bacterium | reverse complement strand
CGCCAGCGGCGCCGCTGGGCGCGCGGGATGATCGAGGGGCTGCGCGACCATGGCTTCGGTCTGCTGCGGAAGGCGAATCTGTACTCGCACTCCGTGGCCGGCAACTTCCTGTTCCCGTTCCTGGACGCGTGCTTCACACTCGCCTTCATCCCCGGCCTGGTACTGGCCGCCACCGGCAACTTCTCGATCGTGGGGCCGATGACGCTGCTGGTCATGCCTCTGAACGTCATCCTCGGCGGGATCATGTTCTGGCACCAGCGGAGCGTGTTCTCACGGGTCAAGCTGAAGGTGCGCAAGAACAAACGGGGGCTGCTGTTCTACTTCTTCTGCTACCAGTTCGTGATGTCGCCGATCTCGCTCGGTGGGTACATGCTGGAGTCGGTGCGCGCGCGGCGCCGCTGGTAGCGGAAGGTCAGTCGATCAGCCGGCTCTCCAGCCGCCACACGGCCAGGCGCCACATCAGCAGCGCGAACACCACGAGCACCGCGACGTGCAGGAGATCGGCGGTGCCCATCGTCGCCAGCGACACGTCCCGGACGACGGCCACGCAGTGGTAGAGCGGATTGAACTCGGCCGCCGTGTGGAGCGCCGGCGGCAGCGAGGAGATCGGAAAGAACGTGCCCGCGACCAGGAACATCGGGGTCAGTACCGCACTGGTCACGTAGTTGAAGTTGTCGATCGTCTTGGCCACGGCGGCGATCAGGACACCGAAGGCCGCGAACCCGAACCCGGTCACGAACCCGATCAGCGGCACCAGCAGCATGCCCGGCTCCGGCGCCAGCCCGAAGGCCATGCCGACGATCAGGGGGGCCAGTCCGTACACGCCGGCCCGGAGCGAGATCCACAAGATCTCGGCTGTGACCAGCTCCTCGACGTCGACCGGCGCGGCCAGCAGGGCGTCGTAGGTGCGCTGAAACTGCCAGCGGATGAAGGTGTTGAACATCCCCGGGAAGGCGGATGAGAACAGGACCGCGGTGGCCACCACCCCGGTGGCCACGTACTCGACGTAGCGCACGTGACCGACGTGACTGACCAGCGAGCCGAAGCCCAGCCCGAAGGCGAGCAGATAGATCGTCGGCTGCACGACGGAGGAGAACGTGGTCGCCCTCCAATAACGGCGGAACAGCACCACGTCGCGCGTCATCACCCCGGCCAGGGCGGCCGGGTCCAGGCGCTGGACGCGGCGCGGGGTGCGGGCGGTGCTCACTCGATCTCCGCCCCGGTCAGGGCCACGAAGGCGTCCTCAAGGTTGGCCGGGCGCCGGACGCCGGGGGGCGTCTCGCCGTCGAGGGTCTCGGCGCCGAGCAGGGCCACGGCCGGTCCGCTGCGCCGGTGCGCCCAGCCGCGCTCCGCGGCCTGGGTCTCGACCGCGGCCAGCTCGGCCGATGGACCGTAGACCTCGATCACCTCGCGCCCGGCGTGGGCGCGCACCAACTCGGCCGGGGTGCCCTGGGCGATGATGCGCCCGCCCGACATCACGGCCACAGTGTCGGCCAGCCGCTCGGCCTCCTCGATGTAGTGGGTCGACATGAGCACCGTAACTCCCTCGGACCGCAGGCCGTCGATCAGCGACCACAGCTCCTGGCGGACCTGAGGATCGAGCCCGACCGTGGGCTCATCGAGCAGGACCAGCTGCGGCCGGTGGATCAGCCCACGGGCGACCAGCAGGCGGCGGCGCATGCCGCCCGACAGATCGCGCACGATCGTGTCCGCGCGGCCCGCCAGGTTGGCGATGGCCAGGGCGCGATCGACGGCGGCGCGGCGCTCGGCGCGCGGCACGCGGTACAGACGGGCGAACACGCTGAGGATCTGGCGACAGGTGAGCTCGACGTCGAGGTTGTCGAGCTGGGGCACGACCCCCATCGCCATCCGCGCGGCCTTGGACTCGCGGGGCAGTGCGAAGCCGAGGACCTCGATCGTGCCCCGGTCGGCCAACGTCTGCGCGGTCAGCATCCGCATCGTGGTCGACTTCCCGGCTCCGTTGGGTCCGAGCAGGCCGAAGCAGACCCCGGCCGGAACGACCAGATCGAGGTCGCTGACCGCCTCGATGGCCCCGAAGCGCTTGGCCACCCCGTGAAGCTCGATGGCTCCGCGCGGATCGGTCACGCGGGACCGCATCGGGACGGCATGGCTCAGGCGCCGGGGGCGCTGCCGCCGTTCCCGGCGTGCCCGGTGCCCCCGCCGGGCATCTTGAACAGCTGGGCCAGCTTGGCGGCGACCATGATGTCTCCGGCCAGCTGCACGCGGCCGGTGAAGTAAGCCTGCATGGCGTCGGAATTGCCGCTGACCAGCCGCAGGAACTCGACCCCGTCCAGGGTGATCGTGAGCCGGGGATCGGGCCCCGGCAGACCCTTCTCGATCCGGGCGCGGCCATCGTCGATGACCAGGTGGTAGACGTCCGTGCCCGCGTCCGGGCGCCCGGTGACGCACCAGCGGATGGTGGTCCGCACCCCCGCCGCCTGGGTGCTGTCCATCTGGCGCGGCATCGACCAGAAGATTCCGTCCAGCAGCGGCTTTCGCGCCGGGGAGCGCATCAGCTGCTCCAGGCGGTCCTCCGGGGTGTCTCGGACCACGCGCCCGAAACCGCCCGCGAGCAGCGAGGGCGCGTCGGCGGCCAGGCGCCTGACCGCGGCGAAGGCGCGCTGGGGATCGAAGTCGAAGTCGGGCACCGCAGGAGACGGTACTAGGTGCCGTGGGCTCGATTCCCGGTGGGGCGGGCGCAATTCCCGCCGATATCCGGATCGCCAGCTGGGTCCGGGCCCACCACGAACGGATCGACGGCTGCGGCTACCCGCTCGGGCTCAGTGTTCAGGAGATCCCGCTCGAGGCGCGGATCCGCCTGAGCCCGTTGCCCTGGCCCCGGCTACCATCCCCCCGGCGCGGGCGGTTAGCTCAGCTGGTAGAGCGCCTGCCTTACAAGCAGGAAGTCGGCGGTTCGAGCCCGTCACCGCCCACTGCTCGCCACGCCGGGACCCAAGGCCGACCGCTCACCACAACCATCGCCGCTGGCTCGTGTTGTAGCCCTCATGCCCTGTTCCGCAACCCTCGTGAGGCTCATGAAACGCTGTCTTCCACTGGTCCTTTCCCTGCTTGCTCTAGCCGTGCCGGCAACTGCTGGCGCCACCACGTTCGGCGCCGAGGTCACCAGCGACTTCATCAATCAGGCGCGAGGCGTGTGGTCGCCGGCCCGGGTGGTCAACAACCTCAGTGCGCTGCACGCGGCGGGCGGCCGCGTCGGTCGCGCTGACTCCGCCTGGGCGCGCACCGAGCCGAAGGCTCCGGTACGCGGGCGGCATCGCTTTGCCTGGGGCTATGACGACATGATCGTGTCGGAGATGGCCTCCGCGAATCTGCGCTGGGAGCCGACGCTGGCCTTCGCGCCGCGCTGGGCCGAAGGTCACCGCTCGAACGTCATCCATACCAGCACCGGGCGGTGGACCGCCTTCCTGCCGCCCGCGAGCAACGCGACGTTCGCCGTGTACGCGACCGCGTTCATGCAGCGCTACGGCCCGCACGGTGCTTTCTGGCGCGCCAACCGCAAGCTCCCGTATCTGCCCGTGACCACCGTCGAGGTGTGGAACGAGCCCGACAACCTGTTCGACTGGGGGCAGCACATCAGCCTTTCGGCCTACGCGCGCATGTATGAGGCCGTCCGCAGCGCCATCCACCGCGTCGATCACGGCGCCCGGGTCCTGACCGGCGGGCTGGCGTGGACCGAGTCGTCGCTCCCGCGCCTGCTCAAGGCGTTCTGGGGCCTGCCCATGGATGCCCTCGCCATCCACCCGTATGGCGCAACGCCGGGCCAGTCGGTCAGGGTGGCTCGTGACGCACTGGCCATCATGCGCCGGTACGGCCGCGGTGGCACCCCCGTCTCGGCCAACGAGTACGGCTGGACCTGGATCCGCCACACGTGGGGCTCGACGAGCCGGAGGCACCTCAAGGCCTACGTCTACCAGGCACTGATCGGCCTGGCCAGGCTGCGGCTCTCAGAGATCGAGCCGTTCTCGTGGAGCTATCCCTCCTGGGGCCTCAGCACCGGGGCCTTCGCCGCCGCCGTGAGGAAGATCAACCACCACCGCTGAGGGGTTCCTGGCCTGCCGGGCGGCCGCACGCGCGGGCGCCCGGCACCGCCAGGAGATGGCACGCCACCCGGGAGTTGGCCTGCGACACGGGCGACCGGGTGCCGGACGGAAGATCCCTACCGGCACATCCAGGTTCGAGTCAGCCGCGGGCGTACTCCTCGGCCGCGCGGGACTCGAACTCATAGGCGACGCAGCGTTCATCACCGACCACCCAGGCGTCGTGTCCGGGCATGATCTCGTAGGCGTTGCCCGGTCCCAGCTCGAGCTCCGTGCCGTCATCATGAACGACGTGCATCGTCCCGGACTGAATGAAGCCCACGTGATGCACCTGGCAACTGTCGGTCTCGACGACCGGCTTTACGCACTCCGACCACTTCCAGCCCGGCTCGAGCGCGAGTCGTGCGGCCGTCGCGCCACCGCCCGTCCGAACCACGTCCACCCGCGTCTTGGCGGGACTTCGGGTCTCATCGGGTGAGTCGAAGTCGAGCGCCTGGACACCAGCCATGCCAGCCTCCTCGTGATGGTTGCCCCTTCCGGGCGCAGCCTAGCCGCCGGACCCGAGCCGGTCAATTCCCGCCGTCCGGCGGCGGCCGGTCGAGCGATCCCGCGCATATCCGACTTGGGTCACTCGAGCCGGCGGAGCCCTGCTCGTGCCCGTTCATGCGCGCGGGCGGCCTCGGCGGCAACCCGTCGCGCGTCGGCCAGCGCCGCGTCGGCCTCGCGCAGGGACTGCGCGTCCCGGTCTCTTCGCTGCTCCGCGGCCTCCAGGGCCCGGGCGGCACGGTCCATGTGACGCCGCGCCTGGGTCTCGGCTTGCCGAGCGGCGCCGAGTTCCTTGGCGCGCTCCTTGGCCGCCGCGCCCCGGTCCGGCTTGCCCGCGCTGGCCACGCCCGACCGCGGTTGCTCAGGTCGGGTGGTGGTTCGGGCGGCTGACCGCCCGGGCGCGACCAGCCCCCCGAGCCCGACATGGCGCAGCTCGCGTTCCAGGCAGCCTTCGCGCAGCTGGGCCCTGGACCGATCGTCAAGCGCGCCGGCGTGGAGCGTCTCGGCGATCTGCTCCCTCCTGGCTCCCGTGGGCTCGTGGCCGTCAGGGTCAAGGAATCCGCGCGCCCGGTCAACCAACACGTCGACGGCTGCTCGCTCGACCTCGACCGCCTCCCTCAGGGCCGTGATGTTCGCCTTTCCGGCCAGCAGGTCCGCCTGGACCTGCTGTACGCGGTCGCCGGCTTCAAAGAGCGCCCGGAGCTCCGTCGGCTGGGTGCGTACGAGCTGGTTGACCGTCCAGGCCGCCACTGTGGGCTTCCGCAGCCTTGACACCTCGGCGGCCGCATCGCGGCGTTTCTCCTTTCGCAGTCTCTTGACGAGCGCGTTGCGCGTCTCGGTGAAGCGCTCGAGCGGCAGGCCATACAGCTCGCGTGGATCCATCCCAGACATTGTCTCCCGGAGGGGTGATGCAGTAGCTTCCGCCCCCACCTTGGGGTGCCCTCCGCGTACGCGAAGGTGCCGTGACCGGTCCGATCCGCAGGGGAGGTGGATTTTGGCTCAACGTTCTCTGGTGACCGTGGCGGTGGCGTTCCTGTGTCTGGTCGCGGTTTCGGCGGCCGGTGGCGCCTCGCGACTCCCGGTCGTCTTCGACGGACTGAGTGGTTATGCGCACATCAGCCCGGCGGGGAGTCCGCCGGGGGCCAACCGGTGGCGCTGCCGGCCGCCCCGCGCGCATCCGCGGCCGGTCATCTTGGTCCACGGAACGTTCGCGGACATGTCCGACAGTTGGAGGGCGCTGTCACCGCTGTTGGTCAATCACGGCTACTGCGTATTCGCGCTCAACTACGGCGCGTATGGCGGTAGTGGCAAGCTCGGCATCTACGGCGTGGGGTCGATCGAAGCGTCGGCGCGCCAGCTCTCGGCCTTTGTTGACCGGGTTCTGGCGGCGAGCCATGCGCGCCAGGTCGATGTTGTCGGCCACTCCCAGGGTGGAATGATGCCGCGCTACTACCTGAGGTTTCTCGGTGGCGCGGCCAAGGTTCACACGCTGGTTGGCCTGGCGCCCTCCAACCACGGGACAACCCTGAACGGCCTGTCGGCGCTGCCCAAGGTCTTCCCGGGGGTCGGCGCTCTGCTCGGGTCGGGCTGTCCCGCGTGCATGGAGCAACAGCGAGGCTCCGCTTTCCTGCGGAGGCTCGGCGCCGGCGGAGACACCGTCCCGGGCGTGCACTACACGGTGATCCAGTCCCGCCACGATGAGATCGTCACGCCGTTCAGCTCCGCGTTCCTCTCCGGTCCCCACGTCAATAACGTCACGCTGCAACGCCAGTGCCGCCTTGACCAGGGCGAGCATCTCTCGATGCCGTATGACCACATAGCTGACGGCGATGTGCTCAATGCCCTCGATCCCGCCCATCAGGTAAAGCCGCGCTGCAGCGTCGTGCTGCCGGTCGTGGGGGGCTGAGGTTCACCGCCACCATCAATCAAATGTCCATCCTCCGGCCGGGACCGTTGCCTCGCTCGGCCTGGGGGCCGAAGTCTGGTCTATGAACCTCCACCTGTGGCAGCTCCTCTACCACCTTCGTGACCGGGCGGAGGGCGAGGCAGGGCAGACAATGGCCGAGTACGGCATTCTGATCGCGGTGATCGCGATCATCGTGGTCGTCGCCGCGGCCCTGCTCGGCGGCAGTATCTCCAGCCTGTTCAACTCGACCTCGGGCAGCCTGTAAAGACCGAAGTGACTCCACGGCGGCCGTGACGGCCGTCGTGGGTCGCTGTCGGGCCGGCGCCGTCTGCCGCCGGGCTCAGCCGAACAGGGCGGCGATGTGACCGTCGCCCCGCTCGCGGAGCGCCCCTCGGACGTCGTCGCCGGCGATGACGAGGACGGTCGATTCCTCGCGGGCCACGACGGTGGCGGTCCGCGGTACCTGGTGCAGGACGGCGATCTCGCCGAACGCGTCGCCGGGAAGCAGCTCCTGGCGCAGCTCGTTGTCCACCAGCACGCGGGCCCGGCCGCTGAGCAGCACCTGATAGGTATCGTCGCGTTCACCGCTGCTGACGATCGGCGTTCCGGCCTCCACGGTCAGGATCCGGCTGCGGCCGACGAGGCGGGACCGCGCCGCGGGCGCCAGGGAGCTCATCAGCGGCACCCGGGCGAGCGCCGTCTCCGGGTCGAGCCGATCGGCGCGGTCGGCTGCGCCCGCCTGCGCCCCGAGCACCTCGACGCCGGCCACGGCGGCCACGAAGTCGGCCTGGTCCAGGGCGTACAGCCGCACATCGGTGACCGCCCGCACCGTGGCCGAGCGCGGCACGCCGCGCAGCAGGCTGCGCTCGCCGAATTGGCTTCCCCGGCGGAGCTCGCCCACCAGAAACCCGTCCACCTCCACGACCAGCTCACCGGCGTCGACGAGGTACCAGCGGCGCTCGTCAACCTCGCCCTGGCGCAGGATCTCGGTGCCCGCGTCGGCCCGCTCGACGTGTAGCCGGGCGGCGACGCCCTCGAGCCCATCCAGGGCCAGCGGCGTGAAGAACGACACCTGTTGGAGCAGCTGCAGCAGATTGTGACGAGCTGCCCCGTGGTCATCGACGCGAGCCAGGCGGCGGCGACCGATCAGGACCAGGGCGGGCAGCGTGCCGCCAGCCACCAGCAGTGCGCCCCGAATCCCGAACGCCACCAGCAGGAGCGGTGCGATCAGGCTGCCCAAGCCCTCGAGCAGCAGCTTGCTGTTCTCCACCACTCCGGTGACCGGGCCAATCGAGCTCCCGGGGACGATCCGGTTCAGCAGCGTCTGCGCTCCGACGTCGGCCAAGGCCATCCCCAGGCCCCAGACCACGATCAGGGCCAGCGCCGGAGCTGCGCTGGGCATCACGCCGATCGCGGCGATCGGCAGTCCGCAGAGGATGAGGCCGAAGGCGAACCAGTCAGTCAGCCGGCGGTTGCCGACCAGCCGCCCGGTGGCCACGATCGCGGCCAGTGCGCCGACCGCGGCGGCGGCCATGAGCAGCCCGAATCCGGAGCGCCCCAGGGAGAGCAGCCGCAGTGACGCGACCACGGCCAAGGCCAGCCACAGCCCGCGCATGAGTGAGCGCAGGCAGGCGTAGCCGGCGATCAGGCGCGCCGCGCGATCTGCTCGCAGAGCCTGCACGCCGGCGGGCAGCCCCCGCAGACCGCCGATCGCCGTCACGAACGGCCGCGTGTGACGGATCCCGGCGGTCAGCGTCATGCCGACGAGGTACAGCAGGGCGGCGGCGGCCACCGGAAGCGCGATCGGCAGTCCGGCGACGAGCACGCCGCCGATCAGCGCACCGACCAGCTGTCCGGTGCTCTTCACGTTCGAGATCAGCGCTGTGGCGGCGGTCAGCTCACCCGGTGTGCGCACCAGCGAGGGCAGCAGCGCCGCCTGAGCAGGCCGGTAGCCGGACCCGATCGCGGCGTCCAGCCACACCAGTGCGACGACGGTCACGAACGGGAGATGCAGGGCCAGCGCAGCCGCGGCCACCGCGGTCGTGACGGCGCGCCCGGCCGCGGTCAGCCCCAGCACACGGTGGCGCTGCGCGTGGTCGGCGAGCCGTGCCGTCCACAGCCCGGCGAGCGCGGCCGGAGCGAACCGAAAGCCGATCAGCCCGACGGCCAGCGCTCCGCCGGCGTCGTAGGCGTGCACGGCGACCGTCGTCCCGAGTACCCACTCCCCGAGCGTAATCCCGGCAAACCCGGCGACGATCCCGCGCACCGCACGGTTCCGCAGCGCCCTCCGGACAAGGCCGGTCCTGTCGTTCTGCGCCCCGGCCATAGCCGAGGCGGATCATAGATACGGTCGGTATCCGCACCAGCGCGGTCACAAGATGATCACAGGAGCCGCCTCGACCTCATTCCCGGCAGAATCAGCCCATGGCCGTGGAGACCGATCAGACGCTGGCGACCCTGGAGGCGGTGCAGGACCGGGTGCTGTGGCTGGCCACCTCGATCATCCATCACGCCAACCGGGTGCGGCGCACGCGCTCCGGAGTCAAGGTGGGCGGTCATCAGGCCTCCTCGGCGTCGATGGTCTCGATCATGACCGCGCTGTGGTTCGAGCACCTGCGGGCACCCGACCGGGTGTCGGTCAAGCCCCACGCCTCACCGGTGCTGCATGCGATCGAGTATCTGCTCGGGCGGCTCGACCGCCGCTACCTGACCACCCTGCGTGAGTTCGGGGGCCTGCAGAGCTATCCGAGCCGGCTCAAGGACCCGGTACCGGCCGACTTCTCGACCGGCTCGGTGGGCATCGGGGCGACGGCCGCGATCTGGAGTGCGCTGGCTCATCGCTACGTGGCCGGTCACTTCGAGGTTCCCGAGGGCGGCCGGCACATCGCGCTCCTCGGCGATGCCGAACTGGACGAGGGCGCCTGCTGGGAGGCGATCGTCGATCCGCTCGGGCACGACCTCGGTGAGGTGCTGTGGATCGTCGACCTCAACCGGCAGTCCCTGGACCGGATCGTGCCCGGGATCGCGGCCGGACAGCTGCAGGCCATGTTCGACGCCGCGGGCTGGCAGACGATCACCGTCAAGTACGGCCGCTGGCTGCGCGAGCTGTTCGACCGCCGTGGCGGTCAGGGGTTGCGGGCCCGGATCGACGGGATGCCGAATCCCGAGTACCAGCGCCTGCTACGGGCCGATCCCGCGACGCTCCGTGAACGGCTTCCGGGCGAGGGCCGGGAGAAACGCGAGGTCGCGCGGCTGATCGCGCAGCTCGACGATGACGAGGTCTCGCGCGCCCTGCGCGATCTCGGTGGCCACGACCTGTCGGATCTGCTCGGCGCGTTCGCCCAGGCCGATCGGGTGACCGACCGGCCATCGGTCGTGTTCGCCTACACGATCAAGGCCTGGCGG
Source organism: Solirubrobacteraceae bacterium (assembly GCA_036392135.1). GTDB lineage: Bacteria > Actinomycetota > Thermoleophilia > Solirubrobacterales > Solirubrobacteraceae > Palsa-465. Next base: position 12,539 of record DASVYO010000044.1, on the reverse strand, counting down.
CTGGCCACCGAGGGCCATCCCGCCAACCACTCGGCGCTGCTGACCGGCGAGCAGTGGGCGCAGCTCGGTGAGCGGCTGGGCGCGGATCCCGAGGATCCGTGGGCCGCGTTCGCGCCTGACTCAGCGCAGGCGCGGTTGTGTGAGGCCGCCGCCCGGCGGCTGGTCCGGCCGGCTGTCGAGCCGTCCCCGGCCCCAGCCGTCCCGCCGGATGTCGGCCGCCGGCATCAGGGCGGAGCCTCGACCCAGCAGGCGCTCGGGCGCTTCTTCATCGACCTGGCCCGTGAAGCCCCGGAGCTGGCCCGCCATGTGGTCACGGTCAGTCCCGATGTCGCCTCCAGCACCAACCTCGGGGGCTGGATCAACCACGTCGGGGTGTGGCAGCTGCGCGATCGGCCGGACTGGTTCGCCGACGATACGGACACGCTCGTCCACTGGACGGAGGGGGCGCACGGCCAGCACATCGAGCTGGGGATCGCCGAGGGCAACCTGGTCGGGCTGCTGGGTGAGCTCGGCCTCACCTGGTCACGCGACGGGCAGGCGCTGCTGCCGATCGGCACGCTGTATGACCCGTTCATCAACCGGGCGCTCGAGCCGTGGTCGTTCGGAATGTACGCCGGCGCCCAGTCGATCCTGGTCGGCACCCCGTCCGGGGTCACGCTGGCCCCGGAGGGCGGCGCCCACCAGTCGATCACCACGCCCTCGGTGGGGCTCGAGCAGCCACGGTGCACGGCCTGGGAGCCGGCCTTCGGCCAGGACCTCGAGTGGGCCTTGCTGCACGCGCTCTCGCGCCTGGGCCGCGACGGTGGCGAGTCGGCCTACTTCCGGCTCTCCACACGCCCGATCGACCAGAGCTTGGCTGGCGTGCCCGGCGATCCAGCGGGGCGCGAGCTGCGCCGTCGCCAGGTGCTGGCCGGTGGCTACCGCCTGCGGAGCGCGGACCGGCCCGTGGTGGCGATCGCCGCCGCGGGCGCGGTCGTGCCGGAGGCGGTCGCGGCAGCCAGCGAGCTGGCCGAGGCCGGGATCGGCTGCGACGTCGTCTGCCTCACCTCGGCCGATCTCATCTTCCGCGCCTTCCAGGCCCGCCAGGGATTGGCCGAAGGAGATGACGCGATCCTTGAGGAGCTGTTCGGCGGTGAGCGCGCGCTGCCGCTCGTGACCGTGCTCGACGGTCATCCCCACACGCTGAGCTTCCTGGCCGCCGTGACGCGGCGGCCGATCGCCTGTCTCGGCGTCAGCGACTTCGGCCAGTCCGGCGACGTCGAGGACCTGTACCGCTATTTCGGTCTTGACGCCGGGACGATCGTCGGCGCTGCCCTGGACCTACTGGAGGTGAGCTGATGCCCGAGATCACGATGCCCCGGCTGTCGGATTCGATGGAGGAGGGGACGATCCTCAAGTGGCTGAAGGCATCGGGGGAAGCCGTCGCCGCCGGCGAGGACCTGGTTGAGATCGAGACCGACAAGGCTGCGATGACGTACGCCGCCGAGGCGGATGGCCGACTCGAGATCGTCGCTCCCGAAGGGGCCACGCTGGCCGTCGGGACGCTGATAGCCCGGCTCGGAGAGGCGACGGCGGTGCCGGCGGCGGGCCCGGCCGGAGATCAGGACGCGGAGCCTGCACAGAACCGGGCCGCTCTGCCCGAGCCGGCGGCCGCCGCCGGCTCCACCCGGGCGCAGAGCAACGGGCGCCGCGACGGCGAGGTGGCGGCGACGCCGCTGGCCGCGCGCGCCGCGCGCAGGCACGGAATCGAGCTCGGGCGCCTGGACGGCACCGGTCCGCGGGGACGGATCACCCGTCGTGATGTGCTGGCCGCGGCCGGGGTGGCGGTGCCGGCGGGAGGGCCGGCGGGGGTGGCGGTGCCGCGCGGCGAATCCCGTCGCGAGCCGCTGAGCCGCCGCCAGCAGATCGTCGCCCGCCGGATGGTCGAGGCCAAGTCGACGATCCCGGAGTTCGCGGTTCAGACCGAGGTGGTGATGGACGGCGCGATCGCGTTGCGAGCGCAGCTGCGCGAGGTGACGGCGGAGGACGTCCGTCCGTCGGTCAACGATCTGATCATCAAGGCGTGCGCGATCGCACTCACCCGCCACCCCCGGGTCAACGCCTCCTACGCCGAATCCGCGTTCGAGCTGCATCCCCGGGTGAACGTCGGGATGGCCGTGGCCGCCGAGGACGCATTGGTCGTGCCCACCGTGTTCGACGCCGACCGCCGGTCCCTGGGGAGCATCGCCGCCGAGACCCGGCGCCTGGCCGACCGCGTGCGCAGCGGCCAGATCACCCCTCCCGAGCTGGCCGGCGGGACCTTCACCGTGTCCAACCTGGGCATGTTCGGGATGACGGCGATCCACCCGGTCATCAATCCGCCCCAGGCCGCGATTCTTGGCGTCGGATCGCTGCGCGCCACGCTGGCGCGGGACGATCAGGGGGAGATCGTCGACCGCAGCCTGATGACGCTGACCCTCGTCGGGGATCACCGGATCCTCTACGGCGCCGACGGGGCGCGGTTCCTGGCCGAGGTCCGCGCGCTGCTCGAGTCGCCGCTGGGGCTGCTGCTCTGATCGCGTGCGGGCCTGGCCGAGAAAGCGGAACATATGGCCGCTTTCTCGGCCAGCAGCGCGGTGCGCCGCCCAGCGCTGCGCTCAGACCGTGATCCAGGTCTCCCCGGCCCGGGCCCGCGCGATCGCACCGTCGACGGGGGCGTCGAGCAGCGTGGCGGTCGCGAACTGGGCGGCCAGCCCGCTGAACGTCGCGTGGCGGCGGACCATCGCGTGCTGCGCGCCGGTCACGCTGATGTAGCTCGTAGGCGCGTGGCGGCTCAGGGCGGCCGCCAGCTCCCGCGAGCGCTCGGGGCTGGCGACCCGGTCGCGGGAGCCGTGCACGATCAGGATCCGCTGGTGGCCCAGGCCGGCGGGAACGTCGGTGGGGTACACCCACGGGGCGAGCGCCACGACGCTGTGAACCTCGGGACGGCCGGCGCTGAGCAGCGCCGCCCGGCCGCCGAGCGAATGACCCACCAGGCAGGTAGGGCGCCGTTCGCCGAGGCGCTCGGCGATCCGGTCCAGGGCCCAGCGGGCATCGAGAACCGGCGTGTGGTGCGTATCCCAGCCCCGGCGCGAGTTGAGCAGGCGGAAGACAGCCAGCCGCCCCGGGCTCTCACGGGCCAGCCGGTTGGCGATCGGGATCATGCGGAGGACCGAGAGCTGCGTCGGGCTGACCATCATGTTCGAGCGGCGGCTGGCGCCTCCGTGCAGGACCAGGACCACGGCCGCCGCGCGGTCGGGAACGGAAACGTCGATCAGTCGCGGCCGGAGCTCGATCCGGGACTTCTACCCGCCCGGCGCAGGGGCCACAACCTTCCTAGGCAGTACCCATGTAGAGCCGGTAGGATGCCGACATGCCCAAAGCACCCCTCCGATCGAGACGACTCGACGTCGACCGGGCTCGCCGCCCGTGGGCCTGGCTGGCCGTCCTGTCCATGCTCGTGCTGGCCGGCTGCGGCTCCTCGACGAGCAGTTCGTCCGCCTCCGGGGGGTCCTCGAGCACCGCCCAGGGCGCCGCCGCCCAGGGCCATGGCGCGGTCAACGTGCTCTACGCCGGATCCCTGGAAACGCTGATGAACCGCGACATCGGCCCCGCGTTCACGAAGGCGACCGGGTACTCCTTCAACGGCTTCCCCGCCGGCTCCAAGGATCTGGCCAATGAGATCAAGGGCAAGGTGCGCCAGGGAGACGTGTTCATCAGCGCCTCGCCCAAGGTCAACCACAAGCTCGAGGGCTCGGCGAACGGTGACTGGGTCTCCTGGTACGCACCCTTTGCCAGCACCGCGCTGGTGATCGGCTACAACCCGACCAGCAGCTACGCGGGAGCTCTCAGGCGCGGGCCGTGGTACCGCGTCATCACGCGGCCGGGTCTGCACTTCGGCTTTACCGATCCCAAGCTCGACCCAAAGGGGGAGCTCGCCGTGGCGGCCCTCGGGCAAGCCGCGGGCGCCTACGCCGCCCCGGGGCTGAGGCGGATCGCGACCGATCAGGCTGACCTGTTCCCCGAGCAGGATCTGGTCGGGCGCCTCCAGGCCGGTCAGCTGGACGCGGGCTTCTTCTACACCGTGGAGGCCAGCGCCGCCCACATCCCGACGGTGGGGCTCGGCGCGATCCATGAGCAGGCGACGTACACGGTCACGATTCTTAATCGCGCCCCCGACCAGCGCGGCGCAGTCGCGTTCGTGGCCTTTCTGCTCAGTCCGCGCGGCCAGGCCCTGCTCCGTGGCGCCGGCCTGAGCCTGCTGGCGCCGGCCGCCAAGGGAAGTGGAGTTCCGAGTTCCTTGCGCCAGGCGATAAAAACGTCGGGGTGAGCTCGCAAGCGCCTCCGGAGCCGCCGCGGTGGCTCCGCCGAGGCACCCGGTGGTGGGGGCCGATGCCGCTGCTGGGTGGGCTGCTGGCGCTCTATCTGCTCGTACCGGTCGTGGTGCTGCTGGTCCACCTGGCCGGTGGGGGCCGGGGGATGAGCACCGACGGACTCGCGTCGGCGACCTGGGTGTCGCTGCTGACGGCCACGATCGCCACCGCCGTGGTGGGCGTCCTGGGCATCCCGCTGGCCTGGCTGCTGGCTCAGAACCGCGGGCCGGTCTGGGATGCGGTCGGGGTCGCCGTTCAGCTCCCGCTCGCGCTGCCCCCGCTCATGGGGGGCATCCTGCTGATCCAGATCGTCGGTCCGTACACGTTCCTGGGCCGCCTCTTCGGGGGCGGGCTGACCGACACCAAGGCGGCGATCATCCTGGCCCAGACGTTTGTCGCGGCTCCCTTCCTGGTGATCAGCGCCCGGTCGGCGTTCGGCACCGTGGACCCTGGTCTGAACGAGGTGGCGGCCACCCTCGGTCACGGCGGGTGGTCACGGTTCCGTCGCGTCAGCCTGCCGGTCGCCGCGCCCGGGATCCGAGCCGGGCTGCTGCTCACCTGGCTTCGCGCCTTCGGCGAGTTCGGCGCCACGATCATCCTCGCCTACCACCCCTACTCACTGCCCGTGTTCACGTTCGTGCAGTTCAGCTCGACCGGGCTGCCGAGCGCATTGCCGCCGACCGGGGTGGCCATCGGGGCCGCGGCCGTGGTCCTCGCCCTGACCGGGTGGTGGCCGGGCCGGCTCCTGGGGGGGCGGCGCCGCCGGGGATCGGTCCCGCCGGAGCAGGTGGTCGAGGTCTTGCCAGGGCCGGAAGCGGCCCTGCCGCCGCCGCTCGCCGCCCGAGCGGATCACGGCCGGCTGAGCTTCGATCTGCGCGACCGGATCGGGAAGTTCGGGCTCCACCTCGCCCACCAGGGCCATGCTCCCCATCTCGCCATCCTGGGTCCGTCGGGCGCCGGCAAGTCCCTGACCCTGCGCTGTCTCGCCGGACTGCGGGGGCGCGACACCGGAACTGTGCGGGTCGCCGGGCGGGAGCTGGGCCGGCTCCTGCCGGAGCAGCGCCGGATCGGCTGGGTGCCCCAGGACGCCGGGCTGCTGCCGCACCTCAACGTGTGGCAGCAGGTGACCTTCGGGGTGAGCGCGGATCCCGGCGTCGCTCACCATTGGCTGGTCCGGCTCGGGATAGCGGAGCTCAGCCGGCGCCGGCCCCACGAGCTGTCAGGCGGCCAACGGCAACGGGTGGCTCTGGCTCGCGCGCTGGCCTGTGAGCCCGACCTGCTGCTGCTCGACGAGCCCTTCTCGTCCCTGGATGCGCCGGTGCGGGATGAGCTCCGGCGCGAGCTGCGCCGGCTTCAGCGAGAGGTCGGCATCGCGACCGTGGTCGTCACCCACGATCCCGAGGAGGCGGCCCTGCTGGCCGAGGAGGTGATCGTCCTGGCCGAGGGCCGCGTGCGCCAGGCGGGTACGCGGGCCGCTGTGTTCGAGCGTCCGGCCTCGCCCGAGGTGGCACGGCTGCTGCGGATCGACAATCTCAAGTCGGGCCGCATCCTCGGCCCGGGCCGGATCCACACCGAGGGCGTTGAGCTGGTCGGAATCGCATCTCGCGCGGAGGCCGGGACGGAGGTCATGTGGTGCGTGCGGGCTGAGCACGTGAGCCTGCTCCCGCTGGCCGAGGGCGGGTCGGACGGCTATCCGGGGAGCATTTCCGAGGTGTTCGATCTCGGGGTCTGGCGCGAGGTGACGGTCCGGCTCGACGGTGGGCTGACGCTGACCGCCAGGACCGTCGACGGCCGAGACCTCGCGCCGGGGCGCCGGTGTCGAGTCGGGCTTCCCCCCGGGGACATCACCGTCTGGGCGCACGCGGGCGAGGCCACGCTGACCGCACCGGCGGGTCCGCCGCTGGCCCCGCAGCCCGGCGGGCGGTAGGCGGCCCCGGTTCCGGGCCGGGTCAGTGACCGGCCGCCGCGGCCGACCGCCGCTGTCGAGCCGGCGCTGGGCTTCGGGGCTGCGGGTCGAACCTGATCCGCAGGATCGCGCCGCCGTCAGGGGCGTTGCCCGCAGTCACCGACCCGCCGTGCGCCTCGGCGGCCTGTTTGACGATCGCCAGTCCCAGCCCCGAGCCCGGCATCCGCCGCGCCTCCTGCGCGCGGTAGAAACGGTCGAAGACGTGCTCGAGGTCGGCCGCCCTGAAGCCGGGGCCGTGGTCACGGACGGTCAGCTCCCCGTGGTGCAGGCCGACCTCGACGGCGCCATCGGGGGGGTTCCACTTGCGGGCGTTGTCGAGCAGGTTGCTCACGGCCCGCGCCACCCGATCCGGGGAATTCGTGATCACCGTCGGGTCGAGCTCGAGCCGGAACTCCATGTTCGGGGCGCGGCGCTGCGATCGCGCCACCGCCTCGCGCACGAGCACGTCCAGCTCGATCGGCTCGGTGTGCTCGCTCGGCGTCGAGCCCCGGGCCAGCTCGAGCACGTCTGAGACGACCTGGGTGAGCTCGTCGAGCTCGGCGACGATCGCCGTCTGGAGGTCCTCGCGCTCCTGGGGAGGGAGCCGGTGGGACTCGAGGAAGATCTGGATGTTGCTGCGCAGCGCGGCCATCGGGGTCCGCAGCTCATGCGAGGCGTCGGCGATCAGGTGGCGCTGAGCCGAGATCGAGCGTTCGAGCGCATCGAGCGTCTCGTTGAAGCTCGCCGCCAGCCGGCGGAGCTCGGCGGCCCCGGACTCCTCGAGCCGACGGGGCCGATCGAGTGCGCTGGTCACCTGCTCGGTCTTCTCGGAGAAGCGCTCGATCGGGGCCACGGCGCTGCGGGCGATCAGCGCGCCGAGCAGCCCGGCCAGGATCACGCCGCCGGCAATCAGCAGGCCGTAGGTGACCAGCAGACCGTTCAGCACCGAATCGACCGAGGTCAGCGGCAGAGCGACCTCGACCGCCTTGTGATCGAACCGGTCGCCGATCGTCAGCACCTCGACGTGGATGCCGCGGACCGTGGCCGAGCGGTAGAAGCTGCCGGAGCCCTGGCGGGCGATCCTCAGCACCGCGGTGTCCACGGGCAGCTCCGGAGTGCCGCCGTCTCCGGCCGTGACCTGGCCGTTCGGGTACACGGACTCGAAGTAGCCCGGCGCGCCGCCGAGGGGCGGGTTGGCGGGAATCCCGTCCCCCGACGGACGGCCGAAGGATTGGCCTCCCTGGCCTCCGTCGCCCGGGTGAGGCTGGAGGAACGGCGAGGCCCGGGACCGGAGTTCGGCGTGCAGTTGCCCGAGCAGATGCGAGCGCGTGCTCAGGTAGCCGGTCACGCTCAGCCCGACCGCCACCGCCGCCACGGCAATGGCCACGGCGCCGGTGATCCGGCGGCGCAGGCTCACGACTCGCGCAGAACGTAGCCCACGCCGTGCACCGTCTGGATCAGGCGCGGCTCGCCGTCCGCCTCCAGCTTGCGGCGCAGGTAGCCGATGTACACGCGCAGCGCATTCCCGGCCATCCCGAAGTCATAGCCCCAGATGCGGTCGTAGATCAACTCGGAGCTGAGCACTCGCCGCGGGTTGAGCATCAGCAACTCGAGCAGCTGGTACTCGGTGCGGGTCAGGTCAACCGTGCGCTCGCCGATTCGGGCGGCGTGGGCGTCGGCGTCGAGCTCGAGCTCCCCGAAGCGCAGCGTGCGCCCATCCGAGCCGTCGACATGGCGTCGCATGATCGCGTTCAGGCGGGCCTGAAGCTCGCGGACGTCATACGGTTTGACCAGGTAGTCATCGGCGCCGGCCTCGAGCCCGTCGACGCGATCCTCGATCGCGTCACGGGCGGTCAGCATCAGGATCGGGGTTCGGTTCTCGCGCTGGCGCAGCCGGCGGCAGACCTCCATCCCGTCGATATCGGGCAGCCCGAGATCGAGGATGATCGCGTCGGGCACGGCGGTCTCGGCCTTGAGCAAGCCCTCCTGGCCGCCCGGGGCCAGCAGCACCTCGTAGCCCTGAAGGAGCAGGGCCCGCCGGACCGCCGAGCGGACGGCGTCGTCATCCTCAATGACCAGAATTCGCATGGCTCTTCTCCCCTGCGCCAGGACGCTATCAGCGGCCGGGAAGCGGGTCTTGAACGTGTGTACTTGCTGACTGAGGCTCGCGCGGAGGCCTCGCAGCCCCGTGAGGTACGGCTAAGAGAATCGTGTGGAGAGCTCGGCGGGCGCTCGCATTAGGCTCTGGCGTGCTGGACACCCAGAGTCGGCGGCCGGAGGACCCATGAAGACCATTCCCCTGAACGAGAACCTGATCCAACTCACGCGGCTGGGCTTCATCAACGCCTACCTCGTGCGTGAGGAGGATGGCTACACCCTGGTGGACACGACGGTGTCCCGCGGCGCCGGAGGACTGATCGACGCCGCCACCCGGGCCGGGGCGCCGATCCGGCGGATCGCGCTGACCCACGCTCACGGCGACCATGTCGGCTCGGTGGATGAATTGCGCGCGCGCCTGGGCGCGGCGGTGGATATCTCGATCGGTGAGATCGACGCCCGCATACTGGCCGGCGAGAAGGTCGTGGAGGGCAAGCTCACCGGCAGCTGGCCGAAGCTCGCCACCCGGCCCCGCCCGCTGGCTCCCGGCGAGCGCGTGGGGCATCTCGAGGTCGTGCCCAGTCCCGGCCACACCCCGGGGCACGTCGCCTTCCTGGACACTCGCGACCGGACGCTGATCGCCGGTGACGTGTTCACATCGATCGGCGGCGTGGCCGTCTCCAACCACTTTCATCTCCGCTTCCCGCTGGCCGCGATGGCCACGTTCGACAAGGCGCAGGACCTGGAGTCAGCTCGTGCCCTGCGGGCGCTCGATCCGAGCCTGCTGGTAGTCGGGCACGGGGCGGCCGTTCCGGACCCCGGAGCCGCGATGGATCGCGCGATCGCGGCCGCATCATAGGGTCGCGGCGTGGCCGGCCGGTACGTGCTCGAGGTCGGCGGCGATCGCGGCCGGGTCACAGTCCGCCGCCGCCCAGGGGGCTCCGGCGAGCGTCCCGCCCGGGCAGTCGGCCGCGGTGACCGGGGTGCGCCGGCGGCCCTCCAGGCCGAGGCCGCCGAGCCCGGTCAGGACGAGCAGGCCGGCCCCGATCTCGACGGCAACGTGGAACGCGTCGCGGGAGGCGCCGGCGGCGACATCACCCGCGAACGTCCGTTCCGCGGGCGGAATCGCCGACGGAGCGATCACGCCGAAGGTGCGGCGCTTGGCGGCCCGGACGGCGGCGGCGCTCGAGGCGGGCAGCCGGTGGCCGAGGCGCTGGTCGAGCAGCGAGGCGTAGCTGGCCGACACGACGGCGCCCACCGCCGCCACCGCGATCAGGCCCGCGGTCCGGGCGATCGCGTTGTTGACCGCCGAGGCGATTCCGGCCTCCTCCTCCCGGGCGTCGGCCAGCACGGTGGCGGTCAGCGGCGAGACGGTCATCGACAGCCCGAGCGAGAACACGAGCAGCGCCGGCAACACGTCCCCGAACAGGGAGACCGAGGTTCCGTAGCGGAGCATGAGCGCGAATCCGCAGGCCACCACCAGCGGCCCGGCGGTGAGAAACGGCCGGGCGCCGTAGCGGTCGGCCAGCCGACCCATGCGTGCCGAGAGCAGGAACATGACCGCGGTCGGGACCAGGCCGGTGACCCCTGACTTCAGCGCGCTGTAGCCGGCCACCTGCTGCAGATAGATGGTGACGAAGAAGCCGAGGATGCCGATCGCCCCGTACATGGCCAGGGTCTGGGCGTTGGCGACCGCGAAGTTCCGCCGGGCGAACAGGTCGAGCGGAAGCATCGGATGGGCGCTCCGGGCCTCGTGGGCGACGAACGTGAGCAGCAGCAGCACGCCCAGGAGCAGGGCGCCGGACACGGCCGGGCTGGAGACGCCCAACACCGGCTGCTCGATCAGGCCGAACGAGATCCCGGCCAGCCCGACGGCGGCCAGCAGCGCGCCCGTCCAGTCGATGCGGCCCTGCTGATTGAGGGCCGAGCGACCCGGCACGGCAATTCGCGACAGCGCGAGCGCGGCCAGCACCAGCGGTACGTTGATCAGGAAGATCCAGCGCCATGAGGCTGAGTCCACCAGTTGACCGCCCAGCAGGGGCCCGGCCAGGATCCCGATCCCGCCCCAGGCGGTCCAGCGGCCGATCGCCGCGCCGCGCTCTGCGGTCGGGAAGACGGCGACGATGATGGCCAGTGCCGCCGGGGTCAGCAGGGCGCCCGAGACGCCCTGCAGGGCTCGGGCCGCGATCAGCACACCGATCGTCGGAGCGGCCGCGCACAGTGCCGAGCCGAGTCCGAAGCCGACCACGCCGGCGGTGAACACGCGTCGCTCGCCGAGCCGGTCGGTCAGGGAGCCGGCGAGCAGGATCAGCGCGCTCAGCGTGAGCAGGTAGGCGTTCGAGACCCACTGCTGCGCCGCGAAGCCGCCGCCGAGATCCCGGCCGATGGCCGGCAGGGCGACGTTGACCGCTGAGGAATCGACCGCAGCGATCGTCGAGGCGAGGATCGCGCTGATCAGCGCGAGGCGCCTGATCCTGTCCGTTGCCCCCGCTTCGCGCATGCTCTCCCCGGCCGATGACTGACTGACTGAGAGTCAGCTTCGCAGGGCGGTCAAGCCGCTGCGGCTCGGCGGGGAGCGTCGGCGGTTCGAGCCCCTGACCGGTCGGGCCGGAGGCTCAGGCGGGCGAGGTGGCGAGGTAGATCAGCCGCTCGGGGCCGGCCGTACGGCTGGCCAGGACGCACGTGTGCCCGTGGCGCCGCCAGGTGAGGACCGTCGCGCCGCCCTGGTGCAGGACCGCAAAGGCGATGCCCTGGCGGTTGGTCAGCTGGGCGCGTGGGACGGCCAGTGGGGCGCCCCCGACGATCGCGTAGCCGACACGGTCGCCCGGAGGTGCCGCGTAGAACACCGTGACGACCCGGCGGCCGTGAAGGGTGTCGGTGCGCATCCCGACCGCGCGCCAGCCGACGGTGGTCTGCCAGGAGGGGAAGGGGATGCCACCCGAGCTCACGTCGAGCAGGTCGCCGGCCTGTGCGGGCGCGGGTGCGGTGGGTGCGCGCAGCGCGAGGGCGGCGGCGGCCGGCAGGGTCGGCGCGGGCGGCGAACCGCTGCCACCGAGCGCGATCACGGCGATCACGACCCCCACCAGCACGACCGCTGCCAGCCCGGGCCGGGCGAGTCTCCCGGCACCCCAGCCCGCCGGCGCGCGCGCCGGGCGACGCCCGAGCCCGTAGCGGCGCGCGCGGCTACCGCGCTGATCGCGCTCGGCAGCGGCGATCTGCGCCTCGAGTCGCGCCCGCAGGGCGGGCGGGGCGCTCACCTCGGTGGCGCGGATCAGGTCCTGGGCCCGCTCCTGCTCGGCGGCGGGGAACTCGGTCGGGTCGGGCATCCATCTCTCCATTAGGCAAGACTCCGATCCGGCGGGTTTCCTTCCCGGGCCGACGGTCGTGACGGCCCGGCGGCCGGCGCGTCGCGGAACTGGCGGGCGATCCGCTGGCGCGCCCGGTAGACGCGGGTGGTGATCGTCGCCTCACGCGTGCCGAGTGCGGTCGCCGCCTCCTGGTAGGAGAGGCCCAGGATGTCAACGGCCACCAGCGCGAGGCGAAAGTCCTCGGACAGCGCCGCGATGGCCGACAGGATCTCGCCCATCTCGGCGGCGCGCTCGGGCTGGGCGATCCCACGCGCCTCGGGCGCCATGTCCTCGAGCGGCGGGCCGACCGTCCGCGGGCGCCGCGAGATCGTCCGCAGGCGGGAGGCGAACGTGTTGCGCAGTGACTGCATCAGGTAGGCCCGCTCCCCCCCGACCTGGATCGTGCGCGGTCGGGCCAGCACCCGGGCGAAGGTGTCCTGGACGAGATCCTCGGCATCCTCGCGCGAGCCGCACAGGGCCCAGGCGGCGCGGTACATCGCGTCGATGTGCTGGGTCAGCGAGGACGGCTCCAGACGCGGCACGCATCAGATGCTACGGCTACGCGCCAGCCCTCCCCCCGACGAGCCGAACCGGGCGGCCGCGTCCGGGAAGGAATCGGGCCCGTGGGGGTCTCAGACCCGTGAGGAGTCATCCAACCGGAGGTCGATCGATGTCACGCCAACGCATTGCCGTAGCCCTGGTCACCGCGAGCGCGGCCGCCGCAGCGGCCGGCCCGGCGGCCGCCGGCACGGCGCCCCC
>DASVYO010000043.1:0-24416 GCA_036392135.1 Solirubrobacteraceae bacterium | reverse complement strand
AGCCGTGCTCCACGCGCGAGCGCTGGCCGCCGCCGAGGCGGTGTCGCCGGCTGCCGTCCGCGTCGCCGGCCCGGCGAGCGCGGAGGGTGCGTCCCCGGGGCTGAGCGCCGCGGTGGCGCAGGCCTGGCCTGGATCGGGCGCCGAGGGTCCGCTGATCATCCTCTGGCCCGATCTGCCCCGCTGGCGCTCGGCGCATCTCACCGCGGCGCTCTCGGACCTGGCCGACGGGTGCGACGTTGCGCTCGGCCCGGTGTTCGACGGCGGCTTCTACCTGCTCGCCCTGTCCCGGCCGATTCCCGGGCTGTTCGAACTGCCACCGGATGCCTGGCGCAGTCCGGACGCGATGGGCATGACCTTCGCCCTGGCCGTCAAGGACGGCGTCACCGCCGGTCTGCTCCGCGCCGAGCGCGCCCTGCGCACCGCCGCCGACGTGGCCGCGGCGCTGGCCGATCCGCTGCTCGATGATGAGCTGCGACCGCTGCTGGCCGCATGAGCCGACGTGCAATTGTCCGGATGAGACCAGGGGTCACAGACGCCTGGGAGCGGGTTCTCGAACTGGGGGGCAGGGACTTGAACCCCGATTTCCGGGACCAAAACCCGGCGTCCTGGCCGATTGGACGACCCCCCAACGTGGTCGACAGGCCAGCTGAATCTACCAATGCCCCCAGGAATCGGGGGGTGGATCCGTCCGAAAGCGATGCGAACATATGTTCGTGCCGCGTTACGATGAGAACCAAGCCCGAGAAGCGGTCGCCGCGGCCGACTCCTACGCGCAAGCGCTGCGCCTCCTGCACATGAACCCTTACGGCGGTAACCACCGGGTGTTCAAGCATTGGGTCGATGATGTGTGGAAGATCCCTACCGACCACTTCGACCCCGTGCGGGCTCAGCGCCGAGGTTTGGTCAGGGCGGCAACCCCGCTCGCCGAGGTACTGGTCGAGCACTCGACGTACGCGAGAGCGAAGCTCAAGGCGCGACTCTTCGAGACCGGCCTAAAGGAGCGCTGCTGCGAGATCTGCGGCCAGGGGGAGATCTGGCGCGGAGCGCGGATGGCCTTGATCATCGACCACATCAACGGGGTGCCCGATGACAACCGGCTTGAGAATCTGAGGATCGCCTGCCCGAACTGTGCGGCTACGTTCGACACCCACTGCGGGCGTAAAAATCGCGTCGAGGCCGGACCTCGCGCCTGCGCTGTCTGCGGCGTCGAGTTTGTGCCCAATTTGCCGACGCAGCGGCACTGCTCCCGACCCTGTGGCATTCGCCATGCCAACCGTCAGTACGGCCCGCGTCCGGAGTCGCGCAAGGTGCCGCGGCCGTCCTACGCGGTGCTAGTGGAGGAGATCGAGGCGCTGGGCTTCAGCGCGGTGGGACGGAAATACGGCGTGTCGGACAGCGCCGTCCGCAAGTGGGTGCGCTCGTATGAGGCCCACGGGGAGTCTCCAGACGACCTCCGGGAGACCGCGTGAGCCCGCTCACGGCCGTGCGATCGGGGATGCGGACCGCCGCGCGACCGCGATGGCGGTAACACGACGGTCTCAACCTCGGGCGATGTCCTACGATCACGGCGTGGCCGCGCCAGTCGTCGTCATTCTCGCTGCTGGCCAGGGGACCAGGATGCGGTCGGCGCTACCCAAGATGCTGCACCCCGTGTGCGGCCGGCCGCTGGTCCAGTGGCCGATCGCCGCCGCCCGGGAGGCTGGCGCGCAGCGCATCGTCCTGGTCGATTCCCCCGAGCGCCGGCTCGAGGCGCTGTCCGGGGAGGGGGTCGAGATCGCCGTACAGGCGCAGCCGCTGGGCACCGCCGACGCTGTCAAGGCCGGGGTGTCCGGGGTGGAGCTGAGCCCGGACCAGACGGTGGTGATCCTCAACGGCGATGTGCCGCTGATCACCGCGGAGACGATCCATGACCTGGTCGCCACCCACGAGCGCAGCGGCGCCGCCGCGACGATCGCCACCATGACCCTCGAGGATCCCTCGGGCTACGGGCGCATCATCCGCGCCCCGGATGGCAGCGTCGAGCGGGTCGCCGAGACCAAGACAGCGGGCGACGCCAGCGAGTTCGAGCTGCACATCCGGGAGATCAACACGGGCATGTTCGCCTTCGACGGCGCCGTGCTGGCCGCCGCCCTGCAGGAGGTCAAGCCGGATAACGCCCAGGGCGAGCTGTATCTGCCCGACGTCCTGCCCATCATTCGCGCTCACGAGCGCTCGGTGCAGGCCTATGAGGTCACCGACCACCGGGAGATCCTGCAGATCAACGACCGCCGCCAGCTGGCCGACGTCACCGCCGTGACGCAGCGGCTCATCCACGAGCGCCACATGCTGGCCGGGGTGACGATCGTCAACCCGCAGGCGACCCTGATCGACGCCGACGTTCAGATCGGCCCCGACACGGTGATCGCCCCCTTCACGAGCCTGCACGGGACGACTCAGATCGGCTCGGAGTCCACCGTGGGGCCTGGCTCGACGCTCATCGACGCCACGGTCGGCGACGGTTCGACGATCCTCCACTCCTACGTGACCGGGGCGACCGTCGGCGATCGGGTCAGTGTCGGGCCGTTTGCCTACCTGCGCCCGGGCACGATTCTGCGCGAGGGATCCAAGGCCGGCACGTTCGTGGAGATCAAGAACTCCGACGTCGGCGCCGGCACCAAGGTGCCTCACCTCAGCTACATCGGTGACGCCGACATCGGCGAGGGCACGAACCTCGGCGCGAGCACGATCACCGCCAACTACGACGGCTACCGCAAACACCGCACCACGATCGGAAGCGGCGTCAAGACGAGCGTCGACACGACGTTCATCGCGCCGGTCACGATTGGCGACGGCGCCTACACGGGCGCCGGGTCGGTCATCGGTGAGGACGTCCCGGCGGGTGCGCTCGGCATTGCCCGGGCCCGGCAGCGCAATATCGAGGGCTACGACGAGCGCCGCCGTCAGCGTGAGTCCTCGCAAAACGCGGAGAAGGAGCCATGACCGCCGTCGAACCGTCGTCCCCCGGGCGTAGACTCGCGGAAACCGTGGGAGTCACCGGTACCCGCCTCCAGTCGAGCGAGATGCGGCTCGACTACGACAAGCGCCTGATGCTGTTCAGCGGGCGGGGCAACCCGGAGCTGGGCGCGCGGATCGCGGCCAAGCTCGGGGTCGAGCTCGGCGGGGTGGACCTGAAGACGTTTGCCAATGGAGAGGTCTACTGCCGTTACCACGAGTCGGTGCGCGGCGCCGATGTGTTCATCGTCCAGCCGACCTGCACCAATGAGGCGCTGGGCATGACCACCAACGACACGCTGATTGAGCTGCTGGCCATGGTCGACGCGGCCGTCGGTGGCTCGGCACACCGCGTGATCGCCGTCACCCCCTGGTACGGCTACTCGCGCCAGGACAAGAAGTCAGCGCCGCGCGAGCCGATCACCGCCCGTCTCGTCGCCCGGATGCTGGAGGCAGCCGGGATCGACCGGATCCTCACGATGGACCTGCACTCCGGGCAGATCCAGGGCTTCTTCCAGAAGCCGTGCGACCACATGACCGCTCTGTTCATGCTCACCCAGTACTTCGACGATCTTGGTCTCCAGGATCTCGTAGTGGTCGCCCCGGATGCCGGGCGCGTGAAGCTGAACAAGCAGTTCGCGGCCAAGATCGGCGCCGACCTGGCCATTCTCAATAAGGAGCGGCCCGCCCAGCAGGTGGCCGAGATCGGCTACGTGATCGGTGATGTGGCCGACAAGACCGCGCTGCTGGTGGACGACATGATCGGAACCGCGGGCACGCTGGTGGCCGCCGCCCAGGCCGTCCGCGACGCCGGCGCCCGGCGCATCTACGCCGCCGCCACCCACGGCAACTTCTCCGGCAACGCCTGGGCGAACCTGGCCGCCGCCGAGTTCGAGCAGGTGGTGGTCACGGACACGATCCCGCTGCCGCCGGGGGCTCCCGAGAACGTGCGTGTCCTGTCGTGCGCTGACCTGCTCACCAACTCGATCCGCCAGATCTTCACCGACGGTTCCGTGAGCGACGTGTTCGGCGGCGAGAACCAGCTGTTCTAGCCACACCCGGTCGCCGGCCGCTCCGCGAGCTGGATTGGCCCGCCGCAGGATCGCCCCCGGATCCACCAATCGCGGCCCGAGGTCCATCGGTCAAGCGTCCAGCCCGCTTGCCGGGGCCCGCGGGGCTCAGTTAACTCCGTGCCGGACACGGTTCGGCCGTACGGGTCGATCGGCTCAGGCGGGGAGGCGTGGCGTCATCCAGGCTGAGTCGGTCGGCCCGTTGGCCACCACGGGCCGGGGCCGGGCGCCAAACGTGCCCGGCCCGGGCCCGGAGCCTGCCGGGTCCGGGCGCGGAACGTGCCGGGCAGCCCGGGGGGTCGCCGGACGGCGGGGCGCTGAGCGCGGGAGAATGGGGCCGTGGACGGCAGCACCAGCTCCGGGCGCGCGGCCCGGCTCATGGAGATCCTGGGCCTGACCGAGGATGAGCTGTGCCGCACGCTCGACGCCGATGCGCTGACGCTGCTCTCCGGCCAGCTCGACCATCGGCCCGAGCTGCCGATCCTGCTGACGATGCTGAACGAGGCGCTGGAGACCTCCGACGCGTCGATGCTGCAGCGCTGGGTCCGGGCCGCCGGCCCCGGCGGTCGTCCCCTGGATGCGCTCGTCAACCGGGATTTCGCCGCCTTTGAGGATGCCCTGGGCGAGTTCGCGCAGCACGGGTTCGTGCTGCGCGGCGGCGGTCAGAACAAGGCCGGCGGGAAGGATGGGGAGGACGGCAGGGACGAGGCCCGTGGCTGAGCCGTTCGTGCACCACCTGCGGATTCGCTACGCCGAGTGCGACCCGCAGGGAGTGGTCTTCAACGCCCATTACCTGGCCTACGTCGACGACACGATCAGCGCCATGTGGCGGACCGCATTCGGCAGCTACCAGGTGATGCTCGACCGCGGCGTCGACATCGTCGTGGCCGAGGCGCAGCTCCGCTTCCTCGATGCGGCGCGGTTCGATGAGGAGATCGAGATCGAGACCGCGGTCACCCATCTCGGCACGACCAGCCTGCGCACCCACTATCGCTTTGTGCGGGCGGGCAAGCTGCTGCTGACCGCCACCCTTCGCCACGTGTTCGTGCAGGAGGGCACGTCCCTCAAGACGCCGATTCCGGACTGGGCGCGGGCCGGGCTCGAGCAGTGGCTGCTGCCGGAGTTCGACCCGATGGCGGCTCCGGACTGAGCGGCTCGCGACGGCCGGGTCAGCCTTCCTCCTCGGCTTTCGGCGGCTTTTCCGGCCACGTGCCGACGAGGTAGTGGAACGTGCCGGCGAACATGCGGTTGACCGCGGCCGCCACCGCGGCCATCACGCCGGCCTTGAGCGCCTCGGCACCGACCACCTTGGCCACGCTGCCTTCGCCGGTGCCCGGCTTGGGCGGGGGCGCGTCATCGATGCGCGTCCACAGGGTCTGGAACGCCGAGCGGCCAAGGCGGCTGGCGATCAGCCCGGCCATGAGTGCGAATGGCTTGTAGATCAGCTTCATGGCCGCAGCCTAACCGCTGGACCGAGTGGCAAACCCAGGCGGCCCCGCGGCAGGGGCACCGCGCAGGTCCGCGCCCGGTGTCCAGGCATGGAGCCGGTCCGATGCTCCAGTTGGCGATGGAAAACGACCGGCCGACGTGACTAAATAGTGAACATCGAGTCGCCGAGGAAGGTTGGAGGACATGCTCGAGAGAGGTCATGACGGGCCCGCCGACGGTGGAGCTGAGGAGCTGCTCCGCCGAGCTTTGCTCGATGACACCGCGGCCGTCGCGGTCTCGTTGCGGGTGGAGGGCCTGCCCCTGTCCGAGGCGGTCACGGTCATCTTCCACGGCCGCCGGGATCTCGGCACGCTCCAGACCTATGTCGCCCGGGGGCGCCGGGGTGCGGGCGCGACCGTGTCGGCCCGCGAACTGCTCCGCGTCCCCTGCGATCTCGACCTGGCCGACGCCGAGGATCGTCAGGCGGCCGAGGCTCTCTACCTGGAGCAGGCCACGGCGCTGCGGGACGCACTGGTCGGTGCGGACACCGTGCTCGGCGTCTGGCGGGAGCCGCTGGGCGAGCTGGTCGGCGGCAGCGTGGTCGTCGACCACTCGGTCGAATTGGCGGTGCGGCTGCCCGCCCACCGCCTGCTGCCCACGGCTCTGGTGGTCGACGAGTCACGGCTCATCGCCACACCGGTCTGCAGCGCCCGGACCCTGGCCAGCGGCCGGCCGCCGATGGGCATCGCGCTCGTCCAGCAGGACCTGAGCCGGGTCTATGCGCTGGCCGACGATCCCGAGCGCTGCGTGGAGGACTTTCTGGAGGTGGCCTCCGAGCACGCGCTCGCCTTGGCCGAGCGCCTCGAGCATCAGGAGGCCTCGGTGCAGCGCTTCCTCGAGCTCAGCGAATAGCTCCCTCAGCCCGCGGACGGCTACCGTGGCCGCCGATGCGCCGCGCCCGAGTCATCGTCCTGGTTGTCGTCGGTGTGGCCCTGTTCCTCGTCATCAGTGCGCTGCTGGCCCGCGTGCTCAGCGTCGGCGGGGCCGAGGACAGCGCGATCACCGCGCTGGTCCGCGCCGAGGCCCGGGGAGACCGCGCGGCCGTGCAGGCGGCGATCACCGGCTGTGCGCGCCGGCCCGCCTGCCAGGCCCGGGCGGCATCGGTCGCGGCCACCTTGAAGCGCGCGGGGACGGTCCAGATCGTCCAGATCCAGCCCTCGGCCGGCTTCTCACTCGGCGCCACCACGGGCACGGCCCGGGTGGTCTGGCTGGCCGGAGGCTCGCTGCCTCGAGTCCAGTGCGTGCGGGTGCGGCGCGCCGGCGGCGTGCTGGCCGGCTACCGCGTGCAGCTACTCGAGGTCAGTGCGCGGATTCGCACCAACGCGGACTGTCCGGCGCATTACTGAGCGGCGGCCGCGGCGGGCGCACGCACCCGGCTATGGCCGGCGATGGCGAGCCGAGCCACCCCGGCGGGCCGAGCCACCCCGGCTGGGGGAGCGCACCGGAGGCCGCTCCGGCTCGCGCGCCGGACGGCGTTCGCGGCTGGGGAGCTTGTCGCCCAGACGCTCGCCGTCGCGCAGGCGGACGCGGGCCTGCTCGGCGTCGGGCAGCGGGATCCCCCCGCGTGGCGGGGTGGGGGGCTGGGGCGGTGACTTGGGGCCCGGGCCCCAACCGTCATCGTTCTCGCCGTCGGCGCGGCGGGGCGGGGCGGGGTCCTGGTCGCGCAGCGCGGGGATCAGCAGCACCCCGACGCACACCAGACCGACCAGGTGCACCCCAGCGATCCAGAGCATCAGCTGAGCATCGCCTGACATTGGCCAAGGTTAGCGCACGGTTAGCGTGGGACGCCAGGGTTTTCTCGGCCCTGCCGCCACGGCGGTTTCCGAAATTGCCCGCTACCATCGACCCGGTCCCATGGCCAAGGAATCAACATCTCTGAAGGTCGCCGCCCGCGAGCCCGGCGGCTCGCGCGACGCGCGGCGCCTGCGCCGCGAGGGCGCCGTGCCCGGCATCGTCTACGGCGGCGGTGAGGACCCGGTCCCCTTCTCGGTCCCGGCCCGGGAGCTCCGGATCGCCCTGGCCAACGCCGGCGCGGTGCTCGACCTGGCCGTCGAAGGTCAGCAGAGCACGCCGGTCGTGGTCAAGGTCCTCGACCGGCATCCCGTCACCGGCGAGACGACCCACGTCGACCTGCTCCGCGTCCGCCTGGACGTGAAGATCCAGTCCACCGTATTCCTGGAGCTCACCGGCGAGGAGGACGCGCCCGGGGTCAAGGAGGGCGGGGTCCTCGAGCACGTCACGCGCGAGCTGACGATCGAGGCGCTCCCCAACGACATTCCCGACTCGCTTCAGCACGATGTCTCCGCGATGGCGATCGGCGACACGCTGACGCTGGAATCGGTGCGTGCCCCGGCCGGCGTTGAGCTGCTCGACGATCCGGAGACGGTGATTGCCACGCTGACCCCGCCGCGGCTCCAGGCCGAGCTCGAGGAGGCGATCGAGGAGGAGACCGAGGTCGTCGGCGAGGGCGAGGGCGAGGCCGCCGAGGGCGAAGCCGCCGAGGGTCAGGAGACCTCGGAGGGCGGCGAAGAGGCCGGCGCGGACGCCGAGTAGGCGTCCCTCATGCCTCTGCTCGGGCGCGGGGCGCCCGCCGACTGGCTGATCGTCGGGCTTGGGAACCCGGGCGCGGAATACGAGCGCACCCGCCACAACGTCGGCTTTGAGATAGCTCGCGAGCTGATCGCCCGCTGGGGGCTGCCCAAGCCGAAATCCCGCTATCGCGGTCTGATCACCGAGGGGCGCACCGGCCCGGGCGGACCACGCGTGGCGGTGCTCGAGCCCCAGACCTACATGAACGAGGCGGGCCAGTCCGTCGGTCCCGCCCGGGGAGCGCTCAAGACGCCGCTTGACCACGTCGTGGTCCTCCACGACGAGATCGATCTGCCCTTTGGGGAGATCCGCACCCGCGTCGGCGGCGGCCTGGCCGGACACAACGGCCTGAAGTCGATCCGCGCCGGCCTCGGCTCACCCGACTTCACCCGCGTCCGGGTCGGCGTCGGCCGCCCGCCGACCACTGATCCCGACCGCGTGGCGGCCTACGTCCTCAGCCGATTCCGGGAGCCGCCCCAGGACGTGCAGGCGCTCATCGAGCAGGCCGCGGACGCCGCTCAGCGGGTCGTGGAGGACGGTCCGCCGCCCGCCGCCTGACCGACCCGGGGTCACGGGACCCCGTGCCTAGACTCAGATGACCGCGCCCGATGCTCCGTTCTCTCCTCGCCTACGCCGACGACGATCCGCAGACCGCCACGCTCGCGCGTGACGGCGGCCGGGCGTTCGTCTCCCAGTCCCTGCGCCCCTATCTGCTCTCCGCGCTGCTGGACCGTGAGCCCGACGCGCCGGCGATCGTCGTGGCCGGCGACGACCGTGCCGCCCGTGATCTGGCCGCCGCCCTCTCCGCCTGGCTGGCCCCCCGGCCGGTGCGTTACTACCCGAGCCGCGGCGTCACCTACGAATCTCATCTGGTCCCGCCACCGCATCTGACCGGCCTGCGCATCGCCGCGCTCGACGCGCTGCGCGAAACGAGCGACGACGCGCCCGTGGTCGTGGTCAGCGCCGTCGCCCTGTCGGAGAAGGTGCCCGACCCGAGCATGCGCCCGCACGGCTTCATCCTCCGTGTCGGCGAGCTGATCGACCTCGACGAAACCGCGCTGGATCTCGTCGCCGCCGGCTACGAGCGCGTCGACCAGGTCGAGGACCGCGGCCAGTTCGCGATCCGCGGCGGCCTGCTCGACCTGTTCCCGGCCACCGAGGATCGCGCGGTGCGCGTCGACCTGTTCGGGGATGAGATCGAGAGCCTGCGCTACTTCTCGACCTTCACGCAGCGCTCGCTGGGTGATGCCGAACACGTCGAGGTGGCGCCCGCGGCCGAGTTGGCTCCTGAACACCGCGAGCTGGCTGAAATCGCCGCGCTGGAGGACGCTGAGGAGCGGCCCGACATCACCGAACTGCTCCCCGTCGAGGACTTCCACCCCTTCCTGGAACTGGTTCCGGCCCAGGCGAGCGTGATCCTCGCCGGTGAGGAGGATCTCGCGCCCGCGCTGGCCGATCACTGGCAGGACGTCACCGCGGCCTTCCACGATGATGACGCCGGCCACCTCTACGTCGACCCCGGGGCGATCACCGGCGCGCTCGACCAGCGGGTCAAGATCCGCCTGTCCAGCATCGACCAGGATCAGACCTTCGCCTTCCGCGCCCAGGCCGCCGACATCGCCGCCCGGGGGCTCAAGGAGGCCGAGCCCGAGCTCGAGAAGCTGGCCCGGTCGGGTTACCGCCCGGTGGTCACCTTCGCCAGCCGCGGCGAGGGCGAGCGGTTTGCCTACAACCTCGGCCGGCTCAAGGTCCGCTGGCTGGGCGACGGCCAGGAGGCGGGGACCGCGGCCGGGATGCTGACCTTCGCCCGCGCCCGCCTGCAGGCGGGCTTCATCGCCCCGCAGTTCCACCTGGCCGTGATCCCCGATCACCGCCTATTCCACCGCCGGCGCGCCGCGCAAGCCGGCGGCGCGGCCGGGCGGGAGCACAAGCGCGGCGTACTGCGCAGCTTTGCCGACCTGCGCACCGGCGACATCGTCGTCCACGAGGACCACGGCATCGCCCGCTTCGCCGGCTTTGACACCAAGACGGTGGCCGGCGTCACCCGGGACTACCTGTATCTCGAGTACGCCGGCTCGGACCGCGTGTTCGTGCCCGTCGACCAGCTGGCCAAGATCAGCCGCTACGTCGGCGCCGGTGGCGCCCATCCGCCGCTGTCCAAGCTCGGCGGCTCGCGCTGGGAGCAGCTCAAGGCCCGCGCCCGCCGCGCCGCCCAGGAGCTGGCGGGCGAGCTGCTCAATCTCTACGCCGAGCGCAAGCGCCGCCAGGGCCACTCGTTCCCGCTCGACTCCGACTGGCAGCGAGAGTTCGAGGACGCCTTCCCGTACACCGAAACGCCCGACCAGCGCGACGCGATCGAGTTCGTGAAGGCCGACATGGAGTCCGAGCGGCCGATGGATCGCCTGATCTGCGGTGACGTCGGCTACGGCAAGACCGAGGTTGCCCTCCGGGCCGCGTTCAAGGCCGTACAGGACGGCAAGCAGGTGATGCTGCTGGTGCCGACCACGATCCTCGCCCAGCAGCACTACGGCACGTTCGCCGAGCGCCTCAAGGACTACCCGGTGACGATCGAGCACGTCTCGCGCTTCCGGGCCGCCGCCGAGCAGAAGGACGCGCTGGCCCGCTTCAGCACGGGCGAGGTCGACATCTTGATCGGCACCCACCGCCTGTTGTCCCGTGACGTGCGGGCCAAGGATCTCGGACTGTTGATCGTCGATGAGGAGCAGCGCTTCGGGGTCAAGCAGAAGGAGCTGCTGCGCCAGCTCAAGCTGCGGGTCGACGTGATCGCGATGAGCGCCACCCCGATCCCGCGCACCCTCCAGATGTCCCTGGCCGGGGTGCGCGACATCAGCGTGATCGAGACCCCGCCCGAGGGCCGGCGCCCGGTCAAGACCTATGTCGGCGAGTACGACGAGGAACTGGTCCGCCGCGCCCTGATCCGTGAGAAGGAGCGCCACGGTCAGGCCTTCTTCCTGCACAACCGTGTGGAGACGATCGAGGAGACCGCGGTCCGGCTGCGCGGCCTGTGCCCGGGGCTGCGGTTCGAGGTCGCCCACGGGCAGATGGATGAGTCGACGCTCGAAAAGCGGATGCTGTCCTTCCTGCGCGGTGACGCCGACGTGCTGGTCTGCACCAGCATCATCGAGTCGGGGATCGACATCCCGCAGGCCAACACGCTGATCGTCGAGCGCGCGGACAACTTCGGCCTCTCGCAGCTCTACCAGATCCGCGGTCGCGTGGGACGCTCCCGCGAGCGGGCCTATGCCTACCTCCTGTATCCGAGCGCCGCCGCGCTCACGCCCGAGGCCGCCAACCGGCTGTCGGCGTTGTCGGACTACACCGAGCTCGGCGCCGGCTTCAAGGTGGCCATGCGCGACCTCGAGCTGCGCGGGGCAGGCAACCTGCTCGGGGATGAGCAGTCCGGCCACGTCGCCGCGCTCGGCTTCGAGCTCTACATGCAGATGCTCGACGAGGCGGTGGCCGCCTCCGAGGGGGCGACGGCCGGTGAGGAGGACTGGGAGCCGGTCCGGCTCGACGTGAGCGTGGACGCGTACGTGCCCTCGGACTACATCCCCTACGAGCAGGCCAAGGTCGACGTGCACCGCCGCATCGCCGCCGCCCGCGAGGTGGCCGACCTGGCCCTGCTCCGCGAGGAGCTTGAGGATCGCTTCGGCGAGCTGCCGGGGCCGATGGCCAACCTGATCGACCTGCAGCAGGCGCGCATCAAGCTCGGCCAGGCCGGGGCCCAGGCGGTGACCATCCGTGGCGATCGCCTGGCCATGACGCCGATCGAGCTCGACTCGGCCCGGGCCAAGGCGTTCCGGGCCGAGATCCCCGGGGCGCTGTACGAGTCCGGCAAGTCCCAGCTCTCGGTGCGGGTGCCCAAGGATCCGGAGCAGCGCTTCCCGGCCATCGTCCGCGCCGCTGACGTGCTGCTGGCGGTCGCCCGCGGCGGCGCTGACCGGGAGGCCGAGGTGGTCGGCGCGGCGTGATCGCCGTGTGACCCCGGCCTGGCCAGATAGGAGTTCCGTAAGAGCCGGGGGGTGGGTCAGCTCCTTAGGCGGCCCGCATCGCTACCATCGGCCGGGTCGTATGAAGATTCAGAAGTCCATCCCGGCGCTTGGCGCCTTTTTTGTGCTCATCGCGCTGGCGGTCTCGGCGTGCGGATCGAGCGTCCCCGACAACTCCGTCGCGGTCGTCGCCGGTAACCCGATCAGCACCCGGGCCTTCGACCACTGGATGTACGTGGCCGCCAAGCAGCAGGCCAGCCAGGCGCCCGGGCAGCCGGTGATCGTCCCCAACGACCCGCCCAAGTTCACCAAGTGCCTGGCTCAGGTCAGAGCTCAGATCCCGGCGCTCAAGACGACCAAGGACAAGCAGATCAAGGCTGACTGCAAGCAGCTCTTCACCTCCCTGTCCAGCCAGGTCATGGATTTCCTGATCCGCGCCTACTGGTACCAGGCCGACGCGCACCGGCTGCACATCAAGCTGACCCCCGCTCAGGTCCAGCAGGCCCTGGATACGGCCAAGAAGGGCCAGTTCTCGACCGATGCGCAGTTCCAGACCTTCCTGGCCTCCACAGGCCAGACGCTGGCCGATGTGACCTACCGGATCCGCGTCCAGCAGATCTACACCAAGCTGTTGGCCCGCCACACGACGGCTCCCACCGCGGCTCAGATCGCGGCCTACTACAACACTCACAAGTCGAGCTTCGGCAGCCCGGAGACCCGCGACCTGCGGATCGTGCTGACCAAGACCGCCGCCCAGGCCGCGGCCGCCCGCCGGGCGCTCGACAAGGGCCAGAGCTTCGCCAAGGTCGCCAAGCAGTACTCGATCGATCCGACCACCAAGAACACGGGCGGCCTGCTCACCGGGGTGACCGCCGGCCAGCAGGACAGCGCCCTCAGCCAGGCGGCGTTCGCGCCCTCGGCCACCGTCGGCAAGCTGCTCGGTCCGATCAAGGGTCAGTTTGGCTACTACGTCGTGCGGGTGATCAAGATCACCCCGGCTCAGTCCAAGAGCCTGGCCCAGTCCGCCGCGCTGATCAAGCAGACGCTGACTACACAGCTGCAGACCGAGGCCCAGGCGGCCGTCAACAACGCCGCCAAGTCGCACTGGCAGAGCAAGACCTCGTGCAAGGCGGACTACGCGATGGCGGACTGCAGCGGCTACAAGGCCCCCAAGACCACGGGCCCGGCCACCCCCACCCCGTAGCGGGATGGACCCGGGTGGGGAGCGGGGGGCGGAGGCGGTCGCCCGCCTCGACGCCATCACCCGCCGCCTGCGCCGCGAGTGTCCCTGGGACCGCGAGCAGGACGAGCGCTCGATCGTCCCGCACACCGTCGAGGAGGCCTACGAGCTGGCCGACGCCGCCCACCGCGGCGATGACGCCAAGCTCCTGGACGAGCTCGGCGACGTGCTCTTCCAGGTCCACTTCCTGGCGCTGCTGCTGGAGGAGCGCGGAGCGGGCGACCTGGCCGCGGTGGCCGAGCACATCACCCAGAAGCTGATCCGGCGCCATCCGCACGTGTTCGGTGACGTCGAGGCCGAGACGGCGGGGGAGGTGCTGGCCAACTGGGACGCGATCAAGCGCGAGGAGCCCGGTCGAGAGCCCGGCATCTTCGGTGAGGTGCCGGAGAATCTGCCCAGCCTGCTGCACGCCCGCAAGGTCCAGCGCCGCGCCGCCTCGACCGGGTTTGACTTCCCGGGTGTCGAGGGGCCGCTGCAATCGCTGCGCGATGAGCTGGCCGAGCTCGAGGCTGCGCGCAGCGCCGAGGAGCGTTTTCACGAGCTCGGAGACATCCTGTTCGCCACGGTCAACGTGGCCCGAAAGCTGAAGCTCGATCCGGAGCTGGCCCTGCGGTCCGCGTCGGTCAGATTCAGCGGCCGCGTGTTGGCCGCGGCGGAGCTGGCGACATCCGAGGGCGGGAGTTGGGACGATCTCCCGCCTGCTGAGCAGCTCACCTATTACGCCCGCGCGCGGCTGACCGAAGGAGACCCTCCACCGACATGAGCCAGATCGAGCACGTCCACGCCCGACAGATCCTCGATAGCCGGGGCAACCCCACCGTCGAGGTGGAGCTCAGCCTGCAATCCGGCGCCTGGGGTCGCGCGGCCGTGCCGTCGGGCGCCTCCACCGGAGAATTCGAGGCCACCGAGCTGCGCGACGGTGGCCAGCAGTGGCTCGGCAAGGGCGTCACCAAAGCGGTCGAGAACGTCAATACGGAGATTGCCACCGCCGTGCGCGGCCAGGAGGCCTCGAGCCAGGCCGCGCTCGACCGGATGCTGATCGCGCTCGACGGGACGCCCAACAAGTCTCGCCTCGGGGCCAACGCCATCCTGGCCGTGTCGCTGGCCGCAGCCCACGCCTCGGCTGCGGAGGAGCGCCTGCCGCTGTGGCGCTATCTCGGCGGCGAGACCGCGCACGTGCTGCCCGTGCCGATGATGAACGTGCTCAACGGGGGGGCCCACGCCGACAACGCGATCGACTTCCAGGAGTTCATGATCGTCCCCATCGGCGCCAGTTCCTTCTCGGAGGGCCTGCGGATGGGCGTCGAGGTGTTCCACCACCTGAAGGCGACGCTGAAGGAGCAGGGCCACTCCACGGCGGTCGGTGATGAGGGTGGCTTCGCGCCTGACCTGGAATCCAACGAGCAGGCGCTGGAGGTCCTCATGGGGGGCATCCGGGCGGCCGGCTTCGAGCCCGGCGAGCAGGTGGCGATCGCGCTCGACCCGGCCGTCTCCGAGCTCTACAGGGACGGCAGCTACGTGCTCGAGCACGAGGGCCGCTCGCTCAGCGCCCCAGAGCTGGTCGCCTACTGGGCGGAGCTGGCCGCGCGCTACCCGATCCTCTCCATTGAGGATGGGATGGACGAGGAGGATTGGGACGGCTGGTCGACCCTGACCCAGCAGCTCGGCCGGCGCATCCAGCTGGTGGGTGACGATCTGTTCGTCACCAACCCCGAGCGCCTGCAGCGCGGGATCGAGGCCGGCGTGGCCAATGCGATCCTGATCAAGGTCAACCAGATCGGAACCCTGTCGGAGACGATGGCCGCCGTGCGTATGGCCCGCGAGGCCGGGTACGCGGTGGTCATGTCGCACCGCTCCGGGGAGACTGAGGACGTCACCATCGCCGACCTCGCTGTGGCCACCGGCTGCGGGCAGATCAAGACCGGGGCGCCGTCGCGCACCGATCGCGTGGCCAAGTACAACCAGCTGCTCCGCATCGAGGAGGCGCTGGGCTCCGAAGCCAGCTATCCGGGCCGTGCGGCGTTCCGAGCGTAGGGCGCTTCTGCAGGGCTTCGTGCAGCAGGAAGGAGTGTTGGGACGTCGAACGAAGGCGTCAGGCAATGCCGTCAGCCCGACACGCCACCGCCGCCGCGCGCCGCAGCCATGCCGCTGCCCACCGATCAACTCCGCGCTCGCGGCCCCGCGGCGTCACGCTGCCGCCGCCCCTGCTGCGCGTGCGCTGGGATCGAGCCGGGCGCGTCGGACTGCTGGTGGTCCTCACCGTGGTCGTCGGCCTGTATGTCCAGCACACCCTCTCTTATCTGTCGGTCAGCGCTCAGGCCAGCAAGCAGGAGACGCTCGTCGAGCAGCTCGCCCGCCAGAACCGGCAGCTGGCCGCCATGCAGAACTCGCTGGATCAGCCGACCACGATCGTGCGCGACGCGCGCGCCCTGGGGATGATCCGGCCCGGCGAGCGGCCCTACGTGATCACGGGTCACTCCGGCCACTGAGAGGCGCGTCGCCCTCACCGGCGCCGGTGCCGGGGTGGGACGCGTGAGCGGCACGCCGCTGCGCTTTGAGGATCTGATCGGTCTCTGGCAGGAGGGCGAGCGCCGTCTGAGCCAATCCGAGCCCGCCGACCGCGCCGCCCAGGAGCGGGTGAGCGAGGCGATCATCCAGGAGCTCCGCCACCGGCTCGGGGGGCCGTTCAGCGTGCGCGAGCTGGCTCGCCTGTATCTGGAGGAGGGCACCGACTGGTGCTTTCAGATCGCCACCCGGGTGGCCCCGAACAACCCGGTGGCCTGGGACCTGACCGCGGTCGCGGGCACAGCCTTCGCGCGCTATGCGCGGGAGGCCGGGGACTACATGATCGGTCGCCGCCCGGGCGAGCCGCTGCGCGAGCGCTAGCGCGGCCAGGCCGCGGGGCCGGTCAGCGGCAAGCATGGGCGGCCGCGCCGGCGACCGGCCCGTGCGTCAGTGAACCGCGAACGCGGTCGGTCCGGACCTCGCTCCGGGCGTGGCCGGAGTCTCAGTCGTCGTCGTCGTCGGTGTCAGCTTCAGACCCGGCCCGGCGGATGACGATCTGGTCCTCCTCGATCGCCACTTCGACCGGTCGATGCCCGGCCCAGTACTCGGCGTACACCGGATCATCCTGGACGGCGGGGTCGAGCCACAGTCCGTAGCCCTCCTCACCGTGGTCGAAGGTCGCCTCGAGCGCCCCGGACGGCCGCTTGCGGCCTCGGCCGCTGCGGCCGCCGCGGCGTCCGCGCCGGCGGCGCGCCGGCTTCTCGGCCTCGTCGCTGTCCTCGTCGTCCTCCGCGGCCTCGGCCTCGGCCAGGGCCGCCTCGGCGGCGGCATCCAGCTCGGCGGCGATCAGAGCATCGTCCTCGGCGCGCAGGTCGATCTCGTCATCGAAGTCGGGACCGGCGACGGCGCCATTGTGCTCATCTCCGGGTTCGAGATGCTGCTCGCGCTTGAAGGTCTGAATCTGCTGAACGGTGACCTCGAGCTGGTGGGCGATCCACGCGTCGGTGCGTCCTTGGCGGACCCAGGCGCGGATGCGGTTGAGCTCGGGGCGTAGTGATTTACGAGCCATAACGCCGCTGAGACTAGTACAGGTCACGCTACGAAATCCGTCCGGTCCACGGACAACCGCTGCAAAAACCTCCAGAGTTGTTGCGGCTTGCCGGTTCCCGGTATGCTGCGCGCAGGTGGCAAGGCGCTTCCGTGCGCTGACTTTCCGTCCACGATCAGAGCAGCCACGCAGGGAGGCAGATCATGCTGGTCCTGACCCGAAAGTCCAATCAGAGCATCATGATTGGCGACGACATCGAGGTCTCCGTTCTGGCCATCATGGGCGAGAAGGTGCGCATCGGTATCCAGGCTCCGCGGGACGTTCCCGTGTTCCGCAAGGAGGTCTACCTGGAGATCAAGGAGGAGAGCGCCGGCGAGGCCAAGAATGCCCGCCAGGAGGTCGACGCGGCCCTGCGCGGGCTGGGTGAGGACACCCCCGAGCGCTGACTCACGGGCCCGCGCTGATTCACAGCGCGGGCGCAGCGGAGGGTCCCGGAGGGCCCGGGCGGCTAGCTCAGCAGCAGGTACAGGGTCTCGAACATGGCCGCGGTGACGATCACCGCGGTGGCCATCAGCGACAGCACCAGGACCCAGTAGCGCATCGAGCTGCGCTTGCGGGCCCGCTCGTGGGTCCGCTTGCGTGAGCGATGCACGGCCTGACGCCGGAGCATCTCGCGCCGGTCGCGATCCAGTTCGGCCTCGTGCCGAAACTCCTGTTCCCACTCGGCGAGGCTCTGGCGCATCTTCATGGCCATCGACAGGCGAGCTTACTACCGGTCCGGGCCCGCGGGGGTGCGGTGCGGGCGCCGTCACGCCGAGCCGGAGCGGGCGACGAGCGCCCACCCCGGCCGGCGCAGCCACGGTCAGTGAACCTGCTGGCCCTCGTAGACCTGGACGAAGTGCAGGTAGTTCTCCGCGATCTGGGCCGCGGCGTCGTTGCGCTCGAGATCGCCGCCGAGGAAGCCCTTCAGCGCGTCCCACCAGATCGAGCGGCCGATCGCGAAGCCGATGAAGCCGTCGACGGTGGCCGCGGCCTCGAGCCACTGCTCGACCTTCGCCGTCGAGGCGCCACGGCCCAGCAGCACGCATTTCACGTTCTCGCGGCCCTCGCCCTTGCGGACCTGCTCGGCCAGCATGACCGCATCCTCGCGCTCGTCGACGCCCTCGATCTTCCAGATGTCGACCTCGATCCCGTGGTCCTGGATCTCGGCGATCGCACGGCGCATCAGCTCGGGGCGGAGCTCGGCGTCATAGCGGTCGGTGTCGCCGCCGACCGAGCCCAGCTGCTCGTCGGTGGCCGGGACGAGCAGCTCGAACAGGAACTTCCGGTCGTTGGCATGCAGCCAATCCGACAGCGTCTTCAGCCGGTCGAGCTGGCGCTTGTTCATGTCCGCGTCCGGGTCCTCCGGGTTGTAGCGGACCAGCACCTTGGAGAAGTCGGGGTCGAACTTCTCGATGTGATCCCCGAACTGCTCGCCGTACTGGAAGTCGAACTCGTTCTGGCCGGACTTCTCGACCGGCATGGCCAGCTTCAGCGAGCTCTCGCGGGCCCGGCGCGGGATGTCCGAGCCGAACTGCTCGTCGACCAGGACCCCGGTCTGCGTGGCCTCGGCCCCCCGGGAGACGGCCTCTTGCATGCCCTCGAAGATGAGCCGCTTGGCGTCGGAGATCGTCTCGGTCTGCTCGGGCGTGGGGTCGCCCTCGATTCCGAACATCTTCTTCTGGAACGATCCGCGGTGGTCGAACGCGAGGATGTAAAGCTTGCCGTCGTAGCCGAGGCTCATGGCACCGTCCTTCGTCTTTGTCTTGGTGTTCTGTGGGCAGTCTACGGCCGCCGAGGCGCCCCCTGCGTCCCTGCCGCTGGGTTAATCCGTACCCTCTCGGACCTGTGGAGCATCGCTTCGCCGGACACGCCTACTCGCTGGGCATCGAGGAGGAGCTGATGATCCTCGATTCGAGCACCCTTGCGCTCGTCAACGCGATCGAGGCGATGCTCGAGCCGGCGCCGCTGGGGGAGATCAAGCCCGAGCTGATGGAGTCCGTGCTGGAGATCTCCACCGATCCGTGCGCCAACATCACCGAGGCCGGCAGCCAGCTGCGGGCGCTGCGGGCGCAGGTCGTGCAGACCGCGGCCGACAAGGGCATGTCGATCGGATCGGCCGGCACGCACCCGTTCGCGATGTGGGAGGACCAGCGGATCGTGGCCCGGCCGCGCTACCGCGACCTCATCTCGGCCTTGCGGTTCGTGGCCCGCCAGGAGCTCATCTTCGGCATGCACGTGCACGTCGGCGTCGATGACCCGGATAAGGCGATCCACGTTGCCAACGGCATGCGCGTGCATGTGCCGGTGCTGCTCGGGCTGTCGGCGAACTCCCCCTTCTGGCGTGCCGACGCGACCGGGATGGCCTCGACCCGCACGCCGATCTTCCGCGCCTTTCCCCGGGTCGGGATCCCGCCCACGTACGCCGATTGGGAGGACTACGAGCGCCGGATCGAGTTCATGATCACCGCGGGTGTGATCGACGACTACACCTACCTGTGGCACGACGTGCGGCCGCACCCGAACTTCGGGACGATCGAGGTCCGGGTGATGGACTCCCAGACCCACGTCGAGCACTCGCTGGGCCTGGCCGCTCTGGTCCAGGCGCTGGTGCACGAGCTCTCCGAGCACTTCGAGTCCGGCCAGGAGCTCTCGACCTACCCGTACGAGATGCTGGATGAGAACAAATGGCTGGCCGCCCGGCACGGGCTCGACGGGGAGCTGGTCGATCTGCCGACTCCCGATCGCGTGGGGACCCGGGCGCTGGCCCGGCGCCTGATCGACCGGATGCGGGAGCATTGTCAGGAGCTGGGCTCCGAGGACGAGCTCGCGGCGGTGGAGGACCTGCTCGCCCGGGGCAACGGGGCCGCCCGCCAGGTCGTCGTGTACGAGGCCAACCAGGACCTCCGCGAGGTCATGGCCGAGATCGTCGCCGCCACGGCTCCCTAGCCGCGAAAGTCCCCCGCCGGAGGCCGGTCCGGTTCTACAATCGATCCGTGAGCACCGGCGGCCAAGAGCTCTTCGTGGTCTGCAAGAACTGCGGATCCGAGGTCAGCTCCTACATCACGGAGTGCCCGTACTGCGGCAACCGGCTGCGCAAGCGCGCCCCCAAGCTCGATCGCGGGGGCCAGCCGCCGCAGCGCAAGCCGCGCCGTTCACCGCCGCCGCTGCTGACCCGCCTGCGCCGTGACGAGATCCCGGGGATCCGCGGGGAGACGCGGCCCTACGCGACGTTGGCCCTGCTCCTGGCCGGGTTTGCCGGCACCCTGCTGTGGAGGACCAACCTCGGCCAGAGCGGCAATGAGCTCGAGGTCTACGGCAAGCTCGGCTCGCACTGGTGGCGCGTGCTCACGGCCGCCTTCGTGTACGACAACACCGGCTATGCGATCGTGGCCCTGACCGCGATCGGCCTGTTCGGCTGGCTGCTCGAGCGCCGCCACGGCCCGGCCACGGTGCTCGGCCTGTTCCTGATCGGCGGGGTGGGCGGCCTGGCCGCCACCGCCGCGATCGAGGCCGTCCCGTATGCACTGGGCGCCGAGGGCGCCGCGCTGGCCCTGCTCGTGGCCTGGGCGCTGCCCGACCTGATCGCCCTGCGCCGCGGTGAGGAGATCGACGGCGATCTGTTCGGCGTGGCGGCGATCGCCGCGGTCCTGATCCTGATGCCCCTGGCCACCCCCGGCGCGAGCTGGATCGCCGCCGGGGTGGGCGTGCTCACCGGGATCCTCGCCGGGCTGCCACTGGCCCGCCTGACCCTGCGCTGAGCCGACCGCCTGCGCTGAGCGGTCTCCGGGAAGCGCCGGCGCGGGTCTCCCCGGGCCGGGTCGGGGTCCCAAACTTGCGTATAGGACAACTTTGGGACCCCGGCGGTGGGTCAGTGGACGGTGATCTGGCCCGGCTCGCCCGCGACCAGCCGGCCGATCACGACCCCGGGCACCGCATCGGCCGCATCGGCCGGGAGGGCGACGAGCAGCCCGCCTGAGGTCATCGCGTCACAGCACAGCCAGCGCCGCGCCTCGGGCACACCCGAGGCGAACGACGCGAACGACGCCTCGGCATGGGCGCGGTTGCGCCGCGTCCCGCCCGCCACCGCGCCCTCGTCCTCCCGGGCCAGCAGCTCGAGCACCCCCGAGATCGCCGGAACCGCCGCAGCCTCCAGCTCGGCGGCGAGCGCCGACGCCTCGGCCAGCTCGTGCAGGTGGCCGAGCAGCCCGAACCCGGTCACATCGGTCAGCCCGTTGGCCCCCGCCGCGACCGCGGCCGCCGCAGCGTCGCGGTTCAGCGTGGTCATGACCCGCACCGCCTCGGCCAGCGGGGCCTCGAGCCCGCGCTTGACCGCGGTCGAGACCGCCCCCGCGCCCAGCGGCTTGGTCAGGACGAGAACATCCCCGGGCCGCCCCCCGGCATTGGTCAGGACCGCCGCCGGGTCGACCACGCCGGTCACGGCCATGCCGTACTTCGGCTCCGGATCATCGATCGAGTGCCCGCCGACGATCGCCACGCCGGCCTCGGCGGCGATCGCCGCCCCCCCGGCCAGGATCTCGGCCAGCGTCTCGGGGCCCAGCGTCTCGACCGAGAAGGCGACCAGGTTCAGCGCCGTGACCGGGCGGCCGCCCATCGCGTAGATGTCCGACAGGGCGTTGCAGGCGGCGATCCGACCGAAGTCGTGCGGGTCATCGACAATCGGCGTGAAGAAATCGACCGTCTGCACGATGGCCAGCTCGTCGGTCAGCCGGTACACGCCGGCGTCGTCGGCGGTTCGGTAGCCGACCAGGACGTTGGGGTCGGGCACGCGCGGGAGCCCGGCCAGCAGCGGAGCGATCGCGGCCGCCGGCAGCTTGCAGCCGCAGCCGGCACCGTGAGAGAGGGAGGTGAGCGCGACGGCCATGTTCGTATGATCGGGCATGCCCGTGGCCGACCGCGCCTACACCGACCAGGAACTCGAGGCGGCGATCGCTGAGCTCGCTGATCCGGAGCGCCTCAGCGAGGCGCAGAACATCGTCACGCGGGTGGCGCCGTCACTGCAGCGCGTGCTCGGGGCGGCGATCGCCGAGGGCGGCTGGTTTGACTCCGCCCACGAGCAGGCCGTGCGGGAGGCCTCGACCGAGGCCGACGCCGATGCCCGGCTGCGCGCGGTCAAGACGCTGCTGGCGGAGGAGACCCGGCTCGGCATGCTGGTCGGGGTCGCGGTGGGCTTCGAGCTGTCGCGCACGCTGACCGGCCGAGATTCCGGCTCATAGACACGAGAGAGGACACAAGACATGGACATTCGCTTCCTTGGCCACGCCGCGTTCACGCTCAGCGATGGCGAGACGACGCTGCTGATCGACCCGTTCCTGACCGGGAACCCGAAGGCGGCGGTCAGCGCCGATGAGGTCAATCCGACGACGATCCTGCTCACCCACGGCCATCAGGACCACTACGGCGACACGGTGGCCATCGCCAAGCGCACCGGCGCGACCGTGGTCGCGATCACCGAGATCGCCGGCGAGCTCGGTGAGGAGGGCCTCGACGTCCGGGACTGCAACCTGGGCGGCACGGCCACCTTCGACTGGGGCTGGGTCAAGCTGGTCCCGGCCTGGCACACCTCGACCACTCCGAAGGGCACGGTGTCCACGCCGGCCGGCCTGCTGATCAGCTTCGGGGGCAAGCTCGTCTATCACCTGGGCGACACGTGCCTGTTCTCAGACCTCCAGCTGGTCGGCAAGCGCCACCAGGTCGACGTCGCCCTGATCTGCATCGGCGGCCACTACACGATGGATCGCCACGACGCTGTCTACGCGGCCGACTTCGTGGGCGCCAAGACGATCATCCCGTGCCACTACAACACGTTCCCGCTGATCGAAACCGACGCCGGCGCCTTCCAGGCCGACGTTGAGAAGGCGCTCGACGCGACCGTCGTCGTCCTGGAGCCCGGCCAGGCGCACACGGCATGACCCACGCGATCGTCCTGATCCAGGCGGACGGCTCCGCGCTGGGCACGCTGGGCAGCGAACTGGCCGACATCGAGGGGGTGGCCGAGGCCTACTCGGTCACCGGCGAGTGGGACTTCGTGGCCATCCTGCGCCTGCGTGAGCAGGATCAGCTGGCCCAGGTGGTGACGGGCAAGCTCTCCCAGTTGCCCGGAGTGCGCCGCACGCAGACGATGGTCGCCTTCGAGGCCTTCTCGCGCCACGACCTCGAGGCGCTGTTCTCACTCGGCCAGTAGGCCTCAGCCGATTCGCGACCCTGGCTCCGCACCCCGGTCGGGGCGGAGCAGCACCACGCCGCGCTCATCGTCGAGCGCGCCCAGAACCAGGACCTCGGACATGAACGGCCCGATTCGCCGGGGCGGGAAGTTGACCACGGCCACGACCAGCGTGTCCTCGAGCTCCTCGCGCCCGTAATGGGTGATCTGGGCGGAGGAGCGCTTCAGGCCGATCTCGGGCCCGAAGTCAATCGTCAGCTTCCAGGCCGGCTTGCGGGCCTCCGGGAAGTCCTCCACGGCCAGCACCCGGCCGACGCGCATGTCGACGGCCTCGAACTGGGCGAAGTCGATCAACGAGGTTCCGGGCTCAGCTGA
The DNA here is from genome assembly GCA_036392135.1 of Solirubrobacteraceae bacterium. Lineage (GTDB taxonomy): Bacteria > Actinomycetota > Thermoleophilia > Solirubrobacterales > Solirubrobacteraceae > Palsa-465. Next base: position 877 of record DASVYO010000043.1, on the reverse strand, counting down.
CGGGGAGCGAGGACCCCTCGAGCGTGGCGGGGGTCGCGGTGGAAGCCGACGATGTGCTCGTCACCGGCGTAGCGGTCGGTGAGGAGATGGAGCCGGTCGGTGAGGAGATGGAGCCGGTCGGAGCGGTGGTGGTCGAGGTCGGGCTGGTCGTCGTGCCCGATCCGGAGGTGCCGCTGGGCGACGTCGTGGTGCTCGGGCTCACGCCGCCGCTGCTCGTGGTGGGTGTCGTCGAGGTCGAGGTCGAGGTCGAGGTCGTGGTCGTCGAGCTGGAGGTGGTGGTGCTCGAGCCGGTGGGGGTGCTTGAGCCGGTGCCGGCCGGCACGGCGTCGTTCGGCGTGGCCGAGCTGGTCCCCGTGGGCGAGAGCACGGTCGGGTCGGTCTGGGTCTGGGTGCGTCCGGGACCGGCCGGGGTGCTGGTGGGCGTCTGGCTGGCCTTGGTCGGCACCGGGGCCGGGTTCGCCGCCGGCGTCGTCTGGGCTGTGGTCGTGGCCGCCTTGGCCCCAGCGGCTCCGCTCCCAGCGCGGTGGCCGCCGAGCCCGACCACCGATGAGCTCTGGCGCTCGGTGTGCGCGGCCAGGGGGGACACCGGGGCTGACTCGACCGGCACGACGGGGGCGGCAGGCACGGCCTCGGTCGGGGGGTGATGCCGGACCGCGCTGCTGTGGTCGACCTCGACCGCGCCCGCGGTGACCAGCGCGGCGGCGGCCAGGCCGGCCGCGGCCTTGGTGGCGATCGTGCTCAGCCCGGCCGAGATGAGCCCACCCGAGCCGCTCAGGGCACCGCCGCCGGCCACGGCGCCGACTCCGGCCGCTGTGGCGCTGAACCCGGCTGTGCCGGCGCTGAGGCCGGCCGTGCCCGCCGTCATACCGGCCGCGCC
>DASVYO010000042.1:0-5645 GCA_036392135.1 Solirubrobacteraceae bacterium | reverse complement strand
GAACCGGGCCGGCGCGGTCGAGATCGAGCGCGCCGCCGGCGACTACGCGTATGCCGCCCGGCGGCGGCGTGAGCTCGGCCCGGGCGGCCTGCTGGCCGCACTGAGCGCGCGGGCCGCCTGGACCTCGGCGGCCACCCATGCCGTGCTGCCGCTGCTGGCCACCGACGCCGGGCTCCGGCGCCAGCTCGTGACCGGCATCAGCGCTCACCGCCGCCGGGCCGGGAGCTGGAGCGGCGGCCTGTGGCTGCCCGAGTGCGCCCACGCCGAGTGGCTGCACGGCCCGCTCGAGGCGGCCGGGGTGAGCTCGACCTGCGTCGAGCTGACCCGGGTGTTCGGGCTCGGGGACCGCCGTCACCTGACCCCGCTCCTCACCGACGAGGGGCCGGTCCTGTGGCCGATCGACCGGGCCATGATGGCGCTCGTGTGGAGCGACGGCGGCTACCCCTCCCGGGGGCCGTACCGCAACTACCACGGTCTGACCACCCATCGCCACCACGTGTGGGGCAATGACGGAGCGGTCTACGACGCCGGGGCGGCCCGTCTCCAGGCCGCCGCCGACGCCGCCGACTTCGTGGCCCGGGTGCGCGAGCGGGTGGCCGGTGGCGGCGTCTGCGTGTGCGCATTCGACACCGAGCTGCTGGGGCACTGGTGGTACGAGGGGGTGCAGTGGCTCTCGGCGGTGATCGACGAATGCGCTCGCCAGGGCCTCGCGCTGAGCACCCTGGACGACGCTCGAGGCGAGGCGACACCCGTCGCGCCGCCGGCGCAGCTGCCGATCACGAGTTGGGGTGAGGGGGGTGACCTGCGGACCTGGAGCGCGCCCCGGGTGGCGGACCTGGCCTTCGCCGCCCGCACGGCCGAGCTTCGGCTGGCCGCTGCACGGAGGCCGGTGCCGGTCCGCGCGGCGCGCGAGCTGCTCGCGCTGCAGAGCAGCGACTGGGCGTTTCTGGCCTACCGCGGTACGGCCGGCGCCTACCCGCGGGAGCGGTTCTCCGGGCACCTGGCGGCGTTCGGCCAGGCGCTGGCCGGCGATCCCGCCCTGGGACCCGAGCTGCGCGGGCTGGCCCCCGACCTGGCCGCCTGAGCGCGCGTGTGTCGCGGACGGGGGCTCCGGGAGCCCTAACGCCAGCGGAAGGTCTGAGGGGCGTCGCGCAGCCGGATCACCTTGGCCGGGATCCCGCCCACCACGGCGTTCTCGGGCACGTCGCAGGTGACCACCGAGCTGGTCCCGACAATCGCGTTGTCGCCCACGGTCACGCCGCGCAGGAAGCAGGCGCCGTAGCCGATCCACACGTTGTGGCCGATGTTGACGTCGCGCTTGTAGATCCCCTGCTCGCGGATCGGGCGCTCCACCTCGACCACGCCGTGGTCGAAGTCGATCATCATCACCCGGTCGGCGACGATGCACTCGCGCCCGACCGAGATGTGCTGGAAGGCGGAGATGGTGCACTCCTGGCCGAACACCGTCTTGGCGCCGATGTCGAGCACGCCCTCGTGCACGCGGATCTTGCAGCCGTGACCGATCCAGGACCAGCGCCCCAGCCGGACGACCGCATCGCGCCCGATCTCGAACTTCACCCGGGGCCCGACGAAGCACAGCCCATCGGTCTGCAGACGGCCACGCCAGCGCAGCTTCAGCCACAGCCAGCGCAGCCCGAGCATCAGGTACCCGCGGGTCAGCATCCCGTGGGCCCGGGCGAAGCGCCAGAGGGCCAGCGGTCCACCGTGGAGCGGAGCTGGTCCCGGTCTGAGGGGGGGCGGCGGGGAGAGGGACCTGCGCGGCCGCCGTGGCTGCTGTGTGCCGGCCGAGCGCACGTCGCCGATCGTAGTGGGCGCGGCGCCCGCGTGGCGTGCGGCGCTCGCGCCGGCGCGCGGCCTGCGGCCCCCGCCGCGCGCAGTCCGATCAGCCGTCGTCGAGCAGGCCGCTGAGCGGGCCGAGCAGACGCCCCGAGCGCTTGCTGGCCCCGGGCAGCTCGAGCAGCCGGTGGGTCGGGTTCTCGCCGGCGCGCAGCCGGCGCAGCTGCTCGCCCGCCACCGGGCGCCAATGGTCATCCACGAGCGCCACGGCCCGCTGCTGCGCCACCTCGTTCTCGGTCATCTCCAGATGCTCGGCCCACAGCCGCACGCGCGTGGCCCGGGCCAGCTCGGCGTCGTCGGTGACCACGCACATCTCGGTGTCGTTGAAGAACGAGTGGGCGTTGAGATTGGCCGAACCGATGATCAGCCAGCGGTCATCGACGACCGCCACCTTGGCATGCACGTACAGCGGATCGGCCCGATCCCGCAGCGGCGAGAGCGAACGGATCGTCGCGCCCAGCACCCGCCCGTGGCCGTCGTCGGCCTCGAGCAGCACGCCGAGCTGTCCCCGGGTGTCCTCGGCCCCGTTGTTGGCCCGGGCCGGCAGCAGGATGACCACACGGAAATCGGGGGTGGGGGGATGGCGGAGCTTCTCGGCGATGATCGAGACCAGCTCGGGCGACCACAGGAACTGGTTCTCCAGATAGATCAGCTCACGGGCGGCGCTGATCGCTCGCACGTAGCTCTCGAAGATGCGGAACTCCCCGTTCGGGAAGTGCTGGTACATCCCCTCGGACACCGTCCGCACGACCTGGACGGTGGTCTCGCCGGCCGGGGGCGGGGGCGGGGTGACGGGCAGCTCCTGGCCGGTCAGCTCCTGCCAGCGGACCCGGAAGTGCGCGGCCACGTCGGCCACCGCGGGACCCTCGAGCCGGGTGGCCACGTCGTGCCAGCCCAGCTGACGCCGGGCCTGATGCGCGGAGGAGTCGTAGCGGTCCCCGGCGTCGTCGGTCAGGTCGATGCCGCCCACGAAGGCCAGCTCCCCGTCGATGACCACCGTCTTCTCGTGATGGCAGTGGAAGGGATGCTCGCGCGGATCCCCGTGCGCCTGGATCCGCGTGTCCCGGACCAGGTTGCGCAGGCCTGCGGCCACCTCCTTGCGGGTGGGGTGAAAGGCGGGCAGCGGGGCGCCGGACCAGACCAGGACGCGGACGTCGACCCGCTCGGCCAGTTCGGCCAGCACGACGCCCAGCGGACTGTCGCGCTCGCCGGCGCGGTCGAGCACGAAGGACGGCGCCAGGTGCCAGCCCGTGATGTGCACGAAGGACCTGGCCTGCGCCAAGGCGGCGGCGATCGCCGGCAGGGCGCTGGCCCCGTCGATCAGCACCTCGAGCCGGCAGCCTGCTCGAGGCGGCGGGTCACCCTGGGCGAAGACGCCCGGCCCCGCGGGGGTGAAGGCATGGCCCCACCCGAGCCGCTCCAGCCGCCGGCGGTGCTTGAGGCTGACCGCGGCCTCGATCCCATCCCCCAGCAGGGCATCCAGGCGACCGACCAGGGCATTGGACACGAGCTAGTCCTACCGCATTTGCGGCTGCCGCACACCTCGGGGGGGCGAGGTCCGGGTCCCTGCCCTGGCAATATGGCCCCCTCGTGACCACCTCTGAGAAATCCCTTGCCCAGCGTCTGCTGGCCGGCGACAAGCGGGCCCTGGCGCGCGCCATCACCCTGGTCGAGAATGACGATCCAGCCGGCTGGGAGCTGGTCCGCGAGGTCTACCCGGAGACCGGCCGGGCGGCGGTGGTCGGCTTCACGGGGCCACCCGGAGCCGGCAAGTCCACGCTGCTCGGCGCGCTGACCAAGCTCGAGCGCGAACGCGAGCGCTCGGTGGCCGTGCTGTCCATCGACCCATCCTCACCGTTCACCAAGGGGGCGCTTCTGGGCGATCGGATCCGCCTTGCCGAGCACTTTCTGGACCCGGGCGTGTTCATACGTTCGATGGCCAATCGCGGCGCGCTGGGTGGGCTGAGCGAAGCGGCGCTCCAGGCCGCGCTGCTGATGGATGCCTCGGGTCGCGAGATCGTGATGCTGGAGACGGTCGGCGTCGGCCAGGCCGAGGTCGACATCATGGATCACGCCGACACCGTGGTCCTGGTGCTGATGCCGGGCTCGGGTGACTCGATCCAGGCGCTGAAGGCCGGGATCATGGAGATCCCGGACGTGATCGTGGTCAACAAGGCCGACCACCCGCTGACCGACACGATGGTCCGGGAGATCAAGGCCGTGCTGGCGCTGGGCCCGCACCGGGACTGGGAGGTGCCGATCTTGCGCACCGAGGCCACCCGCGGAATCGGCGTCCCTGAGCTGATCGACAAGCTGACCGAGCACCGCGAGTTCATCCGGGCCGCGGGCACGCTGTCCGAGCGGCGGCGCCGCAACCTGATGAATGAGGTCCTGGCCATCGCCACCTTCCGCATGCGCCGCGAGCTCGAGGAGTCCCTGCGCGAGGATGCCGAGGTTCAGCAGCTGCTTGACCGGGTGGTCTCGCGCGAGCTCGACCCGGCCAGCGCGGCCACCACCATCCTCGACCGGGAGGCGGCCAAATTACAGCGGCGCTGACCATGCCGCACGCCGTCCTGGCGCTGCTTCTGGGCGTGGCCGGTGCCGCCAAGCTGCGCTCCCCGCAGGCGGCCGCGCGGGCGGTCCGGCTGCCGGCCGGGCTGATCGGCCTGTTCGCCGGTGGGGAGCTGGCGCTGGCCGCTGCGGCGCTGCTCAGCGCGAGCCGGTGGAGCTCGCTCGTGATGGCCGGCCTGTACGCCGCGTTCGCGCTGCTGACGCTGCGCCTGGCCCGGGCCGGCGCCGCCTGCGGCTGCTTCGGCGCCGAGCACTCGCCGGCTTCCCCGCTGCAGTCCGCGCTGAGCGCCGTGCTGTCGGGCCTGGCCGTGCTGAGCGCGGTCGGCGGCGCCCACACGGCGGGCTGGATCCTCCAGCGGCCGCTCGGCAGCCTCTTGGTGCTGCTGCTGGGCACCGCGGGGGTCGTGTACGGAATCGTGCTCGCCTACTCCGAGCTGGCGCCGCAGTGGCGCTCATGGAGGGCGGTGTGAGCCCCTCGACGCGTCTGGCCCAGGCGCTCGGCGGTCTGCTCGAGCGCCGCACCTCCCGGCGTGGCGTGCTGGCGCGCGCGGCCGTGGCCGGCTCGGCGCTGGCGGTGGCCCCGGTCCGCTACCTGGTGCGCCCGGGCACGGCCGAGGCGGTCATCTACCCCCACCAGTGCGGTCCGCACACGCGCTGCAATGACGGCTACACCGCGTTCTGCTGCGAGATCGAGGCCGGGCAGAACACGTGCCCGGAGAACACCTACGTGGCCGGCTGGTGGAAGTGCACCGACTACCGCGGCTCGGGGCTCTGCCACGGCCAGAGCTACCGCTACTACGTGGACTGCAACCGGATCCCCGGCTACCACTTCGCCGGGGGCTGCCGGTGCGCCGGCAACTGCCACCACCGGGTCGTGGACTGCAATCACTTCCGCTACGGGCAGTGCAACACTCAGATCCACGGCACGACCGAGGTGGCCTGCCGGCTGGTCCTGTGCCAGAACCCCTCGCAGGTGCCGGGCATGAACTGCAACACGACCGAGATGGTCGACAACCGCACCTGCCGCCACGAGGCGGGCTGCCTGCAGGGGCTGGCCACGCCGCTGCCGCCCTCGGGTGGGGCCTGATCTCCGATGGTGGCCATCGTTTCGGTCGAGACCCTGCTGCTGGCGGTGCTGATCGTGCTCGTGGCCGGGCTGCTGCGCGGCCACGCCGAGATCCTCCGCCGGCTGGAGGAGGGCGCCGGCGCCGGCGACG
>DASVYO010000041.1:0-15519 GCA_036392135.1 Solirubrobacteraceae bacterium | reverse complement strand
TACTCGGCCTCCGCGGAGGCCGGGAGTGTTTTGCCCGCCAGGCCTAACACGTAAGTCCTGGGGCTCGTATGAAGTCAGGGGGAGCGCGATCATCAGAACGGGCGGGCCGTAGAGGCCCGCCCGTTCTGTTTTGAGGTCGCTGGTGGCTACCGGCGGCTGTGGCGCCGGATGAGCCGGACGTGGCTCGTCGTCCCCGCCACGGGCTGGCCCGTGCTCGGGTCGAGGATCAGCGCACTGCCGTTATGGCCGTGGCTCTCGCCGGAGAACTTGAACATCCCGGCGAGGTCAAACGACTCGGGGTTGCCCCGACCCTGGTCACCCTGACCCCGGTCGGCAGCCCGGCGCCCGTGCTGCAGGCTGCCGCGGTAGGCGGCGGTCCTGCCGGCCAGGACCTGGTCAGCGGAGCCCGGGATGCCGGGCAGGCCCCAGTTGTACTCGACGAAGTTGATGATCGAGGCCTGATCGCTCAGGTTGTGATCAACAAAGTTGTGTCGAGCGTAGGGCGAGATGACCATCATCGGCAGGCGCGGCCCGAAGCCGCAGCGGCCCTGCTCGCCGGCCAGCGGCGTCGTCGACGTCGCGTCGGGCCCGGTGCAGAAGCCCGAGGTCGGGCCGGTCAGCTGCGTGTTGGTCAGGTTGTCCGCCGGTGACGTGGACGGGTTGGTGACGCCGCTGTAGACGTGGTCGTACCACCCGTCGGAATCGTCGTAGTTGACGAACACCGCCGTGCTCTTCCAGTCCGGCGACTTCATCAGCGCGTTGATCTCCTTGACGACGAAGGCCTGCTCGTCGGCGGGGTCGGAGTAGGCCGCGTGGCCGTCCTGGTAACCCGGGGCCTTGAGGAAGCTGACCGTGGGCAGCGCGCTGGCCGGAAGACGTCCGGCGTTGATCGCGGCCATGAGCTGATCGAAGTCGCTCATGTCGTAGTTGTGGTTCGGGGTGTTGAACTGCGGCGCGCCGTTGGCGTAGGACTGTGTGTCGCGGCCGATCGTCTGCAGGCCCGCGAGCGTGTCCTGACCACCGGACTGCGGGACGGTCAGGTGGTGCGGGTTGGCGGTCGACGCGTAGTACTGGAACGGCTCATGGTGGGGGATGTAGTCGTCCTTGTAGCCCCACTGGCCGGCTCCGCCCAGCGCCTGGCCGACCGGGGTCACCGCGTTGCAGATCCCCTGGTTGGTCGAGTGGGGCGGGCGGTTGGCGGCGTTGGCCCCGTAGGCCTTGAACTCATCCGGGGTGAAGGTGCGCGTCGGCTGACCTGAGTTGCCGGTCGCGGCTAGCGCGTCGGTGTAGCTCGTGGTCGGGCGGAACCCGCCCTGAAACCAGCCCCAGGAGAGGCCGGCCTTGTTGAGCTCGTCACCGATGTTGGTCCCGTTCATGGCCGCCGCGTTACGGGTCGAGCAGTCGTCGTAGTACGGCTGCGCGTCGCTGGTCAGCGAGTAGCCGCCCTGGCCGTCGGCGGTGAGATCGGCATTGGGCGCCGTCGGCGTCGCCTTGCTCGGGTTGTTGACGATGTGGCTCATGTCGACGTTGCCGGTGTCGCCCGACACGAGGCTGATCGCGCCCGGTGAGGAGGGCCCGAAGGTCGTCCCGAACGAGTTGTCGCTCATCGCGTAGTGCTGGGCGTAGTTCCACAGTCCCGTGACCGTGTTGCCGTCGTAGTAGTCCATGACCTGCGTGGCTTTGCAGCTGTTGCCGACCGGGCCGGTGCCCGTGCCGGTGCCGACGCTCTGGACGAATTTGTCCATCCTGCCGCTGTCGAAGGCCTTCTGCTCGTCGGAGTAGTTGTGGTTCTGGTCACAGGTCAACTGGCCGTTGCCGGAGTTGTCCGGCGTGCCGGTGGCGGTCGCGTTGAGGCGCTGCGGCGGGGCCAAGTTCGGGTTGGTGGCCGGCAGGCCGTTGACCGCCGGCGTGCCCGGCGCGGCGTGGAAGGTCTGACCGTCGGTATTGGCCGCGTTCGGGTAGGTGCCGAAGTAGTGGTCAAAGGAGACGTTCTCCTGGAAGATCACCACCACGTGCTTGATCGGGGTACTCGTGCTCGGCTGACCCACATCGTGGGCCCGGCGGAGGCTATGGGTTCGATTCGCGGCGCTCGCGACGGCGGCGACGGAGATCGAGATCGCCAGCGCCACCAGCGTCAGCGACAGGCCAAATCTGCGCTTGCGCGTCAATTCCAGCTCCTCGTCTTGTGGCTATCAATGGTCCCCCGGGAGCCGGGCATCGGCCTTCCCACCGCACAGGCTGCCCGGTCTGGCCGGGGCCTTGGTGGCCGCGTCGTGACGGAGCTGTTATCCGGCCGTGAACGCGGTCGGCACGAGCTCGCTGGTCACCAGCCCGTGCTCAGCGGTCAGGTCGCTGACCAGCGGCCAGTGCGCCCGGATCTGCTCGGCCGTGTCGATCGCCACCAAGAGCACCGGCGCCGCGCGCCGCACGGACAGCATCCGGTCGGCGAACGGCCGGCGTCCGCCGTAGAAGCCGCGCACGCCGCGCAGAGTGGTCATCCCGGCCCAGCCGCCGTCGCGCAGTCCGAGCAGCAGGGCCGAGTGGATCGGCTGTCCGAGGTGTGTGGCGCCCTCCTCGATGTGGACGGTCAGCTTCTGCCAGTTGGGCCGGCCGGCCTGATCGTGAGCCGGCACGCCGACCGGTTCGCTCAGCCGCCGCCCGCCGGCCCGGCAGATCTGCACCCGCTCCAGGGTGGCCACCGGGTCATCGAGCATCGCGGCCAGCTCGGGCAGGGCGGCGGTGATCCGGGCGGCGTCGCCGACGCTGATGATCATCAGCGGCACGTCGGCGTTGCGGGCCAGGAAGCGAGCCCGGCGGCGCCGGCCATGCAGGGTGCCGTCGACGGCGAGCAGGATCGTGGCGCCGGTGGCCCGCGCCGCCGCCAGGTGATCGACCGCGTTCACGTACCCGGCCTGGCCGCGGGCCCGGACGCGCCGGCCGCCGTAAAGGGTCAGCTTGAGGTCCGGGCCGAGCCCGCCGGGGGGCGCGACTCGCTCCAGATCCGGGCCGTCGAGCAGGATCGCGCGCTCCAGGGTGACCAGTCCGGCGCCGGCGGCGAGCGCCTGCGCGCCGGGCAGGGCCGACTCGATCCGCTCGCGCCGGTCGACGGCGATCGACACGGCCGGCAGGTTCTCCGAGGCGCTCAGCAGGCGATCGGTGTGGAGGCGGTGATGGGCGCCAAACCCGTCCGCGCCGCGCAGCAGCACGCTCGTGTGGAGCCCCTCCCGCGCGTAATGCTCGATCAGGCGATCGGACAGGAACGCTCCGCCGCGGCGCGCCCGCTCGCTGAAGTACACGGTCAGCTTGGCTCCCTCGACCCTCACAGCGCCCTGCCCAGCAGCCGGCCGATGGCGACGCAGACGAGGCCGGCCAGCAGGGAGATGATCAGGTTGCGCCAGGCCAGGCGGCTCTCGCCCCCCTCGGCGGGGCGATGGCTTTCCAGCATCCACGTCGAGAAGGTGGTGTAGGAGCCGATCGTCGCCGTGCCCAGCAGCAGCGTGGTCTGGGCCGACGGCTGCAGTCCGGCCACCAGGCCGAGCGCGAAGCAGCCGGCGAGGTTGACCACCAGCGTCCCGGCCGGGAACGCGCTGTGCCGCCGCGACTGCACGGCTCCGTCGACCAGGTAGCGGGCCACGCCGGCGACGCCGCCAAGCAGCAGGACGGCGAGCGCCGTGATCACCGCCGCCGCCGCGATCCGCTGTGGCCGGCGGCGCTCACCAGGTCAGCCGCGCCCGCCGCACGAGCGCCGTCCCGAGCATCACCCCGGCGAACCCAGCGGCCAGGCTGCCGGCGCCGTAGAGCAGGACCAGCAGGACCTCGCCCCGGTCGATCATGCGCAGCAGCTCGAGCTGGAAGGTCGAGAAGGTCGTCAAGCCACCGCACAGGCCGGTGCCCAGGAACGGCCTGCGATACGCGGTCACCGGGAGGCGCTCCTGCAGCCGGGTCACGAAATAGCCCAGCAACAGGCAGCCGAGAACGTTCACGGCGAACGTCGCCCACGGCCACTGGCCGGGGTGCGGGGGGGCGAGCTGGCTGAGGCCGGTGCGCAGGCCGGCCCCGATCGCACCGCCGGCGAAGATCGCCACCAGCAGGCGGCGGTCGGATGCGGGCGGTCGTGACACGCGCGGACCCTATCGGCCTGCCAGTGTTCACCCTGATGTTCCACGTCGAGCTGCGCCAGTTCCCGAACGTCGCCCGGGCCTTCAACCTCTCCCGGGAGGAACTCGATCGGCGCTTCGCCCGGCCCTGGGCGACCGGGATCGAGGTCGAGCATGACGAGCGGCGCTGGTCGCCCGCCAAGGCCAGGCTGGTCATCTACGAGGGACCGGAGCTGGCGCTCGAGGAGCTCGGCCTGGGGCGGGGCTGGGCCACCGTCGGCAAGACCGGCCACGAGGTGACCGAGACCGTCCTGGCCGAGGCGGGCCGGGGCGCCGAGGGCCGCGCCACGCTGGAGGTGGTCAAGGCCGCCGTGCGGGGCGCCGCGCGCCATCCGATCACGCTGCCCGAGGTGATCGCGCTGGTGGCGGCCGACTACCCCGGCTGGCGACCGAGCGAGCAGCTCTCGATGGCCGAGCAGGCCGTCTGGGAGCTGCTGCATCAGAAACATCTGCGGCTGCGGGGGCCCGACGGTCCGGTCGGGAGCGAGCGGTGGCCCGAGGTGCTCTTGTCCTGGGGGAGCTGGACCGGCGACAGTGAGGATCGGCTCGTGCTCGAGACCGGCTGAGCGCTCGCCCTCAGAGCAGCGGGGGCCCGAGGCTAGGCGACGACCCCGGCGATCATGCGCTGGCGCTCGGGCTCGGAGGCGAACAGGAAGCGGTGCAGCCGCAGGAGCCCGTCGAGGTCGTGGACGTCGTCGTCGAGGTGGGGGACCAGCACCAGCGGGGCGCCGTCGAGCTCGGCGCCGAGCCGCTCCACACCCAGGCGATCGCGGCGTGCCAGCACGTGGTAATCGGCGAAGTTCTCGGCCACGCGGCGGGCCAGGTCCGGACTGAGCTCGCTGCCCAAAGCGGCCCGCACATCGCCGGGCTCGGAGGTGCCGAGCAGGTCGTGATGGACCCGGTTGACGATCACGCCCGCGAACGGCAACCCGCTGTCGCGCAGTGTGCGCCGGAACCAGATCGCCTCCTGGATGGCCGCCGGCTGGGCGGAGGTGACGAGCAGGAACGCCGTCTCCGGGGAGTGCAGGAGCGCCTCGACTCCGATCGCCCGCTGGTTGAAGTCCTCGGTCATGTCGCCCAGGAGTGAGAAGAAGGTCGTCAGGTCGGAGAGCAGGTCCACCCCCGTGACCCTGCGCAGCGCAGCCAGGAACGGCGCGGCGCCGCGCCCCAGGACGCGCATCCCGAGACCGGTCGGGCGCACGAACGCCTTCATGCCCCGCCCGTCCAGGAATGACGTCAGCCGCCCCGGCGCGTCCAGGAAGTCCAGCGCGTTGCGCGAGGGCGGCGTATCCAGGACCAGCAGGTCGAAGTCACCGTCGCGGGCGAGCTCGTAGAGCTTGGCCACCGCGGTGAACTCCTGGGATCCGGAGACCGCGGTCGACAGCTCCCGGTAGATCCGGTTGGCCTTGATCTCCTCGGCCCGCGCTGGATCGGCGGCGATCCGCTGGATCAGCTCGTCAAAGGTTCGCTTCGGGTCGAGCATCATCGCCCACAGCTCGCCCTTGACCTTGATCCCGCCGGCCAGCCGCGAGGGCTCGACCCGGCGAGGGTCGTTGTCGAGCTCGCGTAGGCCCAGCGCATTGGCCAGGCGCTTGGCGGGATCGATCGTCACCACCGCCACCTTCGCGCCCCGCGCGGCCATGCCCAGGGCGATCGCGGCCGAGGTGGTCGTCTTGCCGACGCCGCCGGAGCCGGCGCAGACGCAGATTCGCTTGCCCTCCAGGAGCTCGGCGACGCTCACGGCCGCACCGCTACCGGGGCGGTCTCGCGCAGGCCGTGGTCGAGCGCATCGGCCAGAACCTCGAGCTCGTTCGGCCCCACCTGTTCGGCGAACAGGTACGGGAGCTCGATCAGCGGCATCCCCAGCCCGTCGCGCAACCGCTCCAGCTGCTCCCCCTGCGACTCGGCCCGGGCCTGCTCGGACAGCGCCGCGGCCAGGGCGGCGGCGGCCTGGGGGGAGCCGGCGCGCTCCCGGGCCCGCTCGAGCGTCGCACGCTCGCCGGCGGCGAACCGCTCCGGATAGCGCGCGTTGACGATCACGTTGTCCAGCGGCAGCTGCTCGGCGGCGAGCGCCTCCTGCAGCCACAGGGTCTCGTTGACGGGCATCTCCTCAGCTGTCGACACGGCCACCACCGCGGTGAAGTCAGGATCGGCGATCGTGGAGGCGATCGCGCGTCCCTGATGGGCGATCGGCCCGACCCGGGCGATGTCGGCGAATGTGCGCGGCGTGCGAAGAATCCCCACGCCATGGCCGGCGGCGGGAGAGTCGACGATCACCAGGTCATAGGCGTCGGCGTCGCCCGTGCGGCGCTCGTGCTGGGAGAGCTCCCACACCTTGCCGACGCTCAGCAGCTCACGCATCCCCGGGGTGGCCATCGCGAAGGCCTGGAAGATCCGCGTGGAGCCGAGCGCCTGCCCCACGGTTCCGGTCTTCACCTTCAGATACTCCTCCATGGCATGCTGGGGGTCCACGGAGATGGTGAACAGCCGCTCGGCGATCTGCACCTCCTGGAAGATCTCGCCGTCGTAGCCGAACGTATGGCGGATGTGGTCCTGACCGGCCATCTCGGCCACGATCGTGCGCAGGCCACTGCGGGCCGCGAGCAGGCCGAGCGCCGTGGCGACGGTCGACTTGCCGACGCCGCCCTTGCCGGTGACGAAGATGAGGCGACGCTGCAGCAGGCCAGGCACTCCCCTGGAAAATACTGCGGCCGGCGTGCGGCGCCCGCAGAGGATTCTGCTTTTCGCCTGCGAATAGAGCCGCGTACGAGTCCACTCGATGCAACGGAGTCATCGCTGATGTCCACCTGCAAGGTGATCACGCTCGCCAACCAGAAGGGTGGCGTAGCCAAGACGACGACCACGCTCAATCTCGCGGTGGCGTTTGCCGAGGAAGGACACCGCGTGCTCTGCTGCGACATGGATCCCCAGGGCAACCTGACCATGTCACAGGGCATCGACCCGGACACGCTCGAGAAGTCGATGTACGACGTGCTCGTGCATCACATCTCGATCCGTGAGGTGATCCGCAAGCGCGAGGTCGATGTGGCGTGCGCCTCGATCGACCTGGCCGGCGCCGAGATCGCCATGTCGACCATGATCGGCCGCGAACGCTCGCTGGAGAAGGCCTTCCGGGAGATTCAGGACGACTACGACTTCATCTTCATCGACACGCCACCGAGCCTCGGGCTGCTGACCATCAATGCCCTGACCGCCTCGGACAAGGTGATCGTCCCCGTCCAATGCGAGTATTTGTCAATGCGCGGGCTCATCCAGTTGCAGAACACCCTGGCCATGATCCGCGAGAACCTGAATCCAGATGTCGAGATCGAAGGCATCCTGCCCACCCTCGTCGACCTCCGCACCCTGCACGCGAAGGAAGCCATCGAGCTTCTGGAGGAGAACTTCGGGGACCGCGTCTTTGCATCACGAATCCGCAAAACGGTTCGTTTTGCTGAAGCTCCGGTGAAAGGTATGTCAGTGCTCAAGTACGATCCCGACGGTCTGGCCGCACACGCCTATAGGCAGCTCGCCAAGGAGGTCCTCGCAAATGGCAACCGGTAAGCGCGCGAGCATGCGGGAGGGGCCGCTGGCGGACCTGTTCCGGAAGACCGCCGAGGACACGTCGGCTCCGTCCGAGCGGGACGCGGCCGGTAAGCCCGCCGCCTCTGAGCGGGCGGCTGCGGAGGCCAGCGCCCCCGCCGCTCCGCCGCCGGAGCCGGTTGCGCCCGACACGCAAGAGACGCCCGAGCGTTCCGCGCCGCGCCGGCGTTCGATGCCGCACCCGTCATTCGAGTCGTTCGTTCCGGCCGCGGAGCCCACGCCTCGGCACATCCCCTCTCCCCAGGAACGCCTGCGCCAGGCCTTCTCCTCGGACATCCCCGAGAACCTGCTGGAGACCCCGCGGGACAGCCCGGCCGTGCCGGCAGCGCCGCCCCCCTCGGACGTCTACGCTCGCGCCGACCGGCCCGGGGACGCGTTCGCCACCGCCGCCCAGGTCGGCCAGCCGGTGCTGCGTGTGGTGGGCGTCGGCGGCGCCGGCGTCAACGCCGTCAACCGGATGGTCGAGGCCGAGGTGGAGGGCGTCGAGTTCCTGGCCATCAACACGGATCTGCAGTCGCTGCAGCTGTCGGCTGCCCATGAGACGCTGCACATCGGCGACGGCCTCACCCGCGGTCTCGGCTCGGGGTCCGATCCGGATCTCGGCCGGCGCGCGGCTCGTGAGGAGTACGACCGGATCAAGGCCATGCTGCGCGGCGCGGACATGGTGTTCATCGCCGCGGGCGCCGGTGGCGGCACCGGCACCGGCGCCGCTCCGGTGGTGGCCCAGATCGCCCGTGAGCTCGGAGCCCTCACGGTCGGCATCATCACCCGGCCGTTCCAGTTCGAGGGCTCCCGCCGTCGCGCTCAGGCCGAGGCCGGGATCGAGGCCCTGGCCGAAGAGGTCGACACCCTGATCGTCGTCCCCAACAACCGGCTGCTGTCGGTGCTCGACCGCGGCGTCTCGATGGTCGAGGCCTTCCGGGTTGCTGACGACGTGCTGCGCCAGGGCGTGCAGGGCGTCTCGGATCTGGTCACGCTGCCGGGTCTGATCAACCTCGACTTCGCCGACGTGCGCACGATCATGTCCGATGCCGGCAACGCGCTGCTCGGCATCGGGATGGGCACCGGCGATCGCCGGGCGATCGATGCCGCCGAGCAGGCCGTCGCCTCGCCCCTGCTGGAAACGAGCATGGAGGGCGCTCGCTCGATCCTGCTCTCGATCACCGGCGGCAACGACATCTCCCTGTGGGAGGTCAACGAGGCCGCCAAGGCGGTCGCCGAGGCCGCCCACCCGGACGCCAACATCATCTTCGGCGCCATGGTCGACGAGAAGCTCGACGACCAGGTCTGGGTGACGGTGGTGGCCACCGGTTTCGGAGACCGTCCCCGCCGGCGGCGGGAGGAGGAGACGTTCGGCGCTCGCCTGCGCTCCGAGCCGGCGCCCGAGCCGCGCGGGTTCCGGGAGCCGGCCGGCGAACCACGCGTGAGCCGGATACGCGAGCGCCCCGCGTCCCGGGAGCTTGACGTACCCGAGTTCATGCCTCGCCGCTAGCCCCCTCGGCCGCAGCACCGAGATAGAGCAGCGCCGGACGGCTTTGCCTGCGGCGCCGTGATCCCGCACACTGAGTCTGTGAGCGCAACCGCCGGAGAGCTGGGTGTGGTTGCGGCTGGGCACCCGCTCAGCGCCCGCGCCGGCGCCGACATGCTGGCCGCGGGTGGCAACGCGGTCGACGGGGCCCTGGGCGCGATGCTGGCCTCGTTCGTCTGCGAGCCGCTGTTCACCGGACTGGGCGCGGGCGGCTACATGCTCGTGGTCGCGCCGGGCCAGGCGCCGGTGCTGCTCGACTTCTTCGTCGAGGCGCCCGGGCGCGAGACGGGCTCGACGCCGGGGACCGAGCTCGTGCCGGTGGAGATCTCCTTCGGAGACGCCGACCAGGTGTTCCACATCGGCGCGGCCTCGGTCGGATGCTTCGGCATCCCGGCCGGCGTGTGCGAGGCCTCACGGCGGTTCGGGCGCCTGCCCCTGGCGCAGCTGGTCAGGCCGGCCGCGACGCTGGCCCGCGCCGGGGTCGAGGTCACGCGCGCACAGGCGAACATCCTCCAGGTGCTGGGCGGGATCGTCACCTCGACGGCGGAGGCGCGGGCCCTGTTCGCGCCGCGGGGCACGCTGCTGCGGGCCGGGGAGCGGCTCGTGCAGGCCGAGCTGGCCGAGGCGCTCGAGCGCCTCGGGGCGGAGGGTTCGCGGCCGTTCTACGAGGGCGATATCGGCGCGGCCATTGCGGCCTACGTCACGGCCCGGGGAGGGACGCTGGCGCAGGCCGATCTGCACGCCTACCGGGTGGTCGATCGCGAGCCGCTCGGCGTTCGCTATCGCGGGCGCGACGTGCTCACGAACCCGCCGCCGTCGGCGGGGGGCATCCTCGTGGCCCGCGCGCTCGCCCGCCTCGGCGAGATCAACGGACCGCCGTCGGTGGGCCAGCTGGTCGACGTCATGGAGCGCACCCAGCGTGAGCGCACCAGCGAGTTCCTGGACGGGCTGGAGGATCCCGCCTACGTGCAGCGCTTCCTGGGCGCGCCGCTGGGCACGACCACGCACATCGCCGTGCTCGACCGGGAGGGCTGGGCCTGCTCGGTGACCTGCTCCAACGGATCGGCCTCCGGGGTGATCGTGCCCGGCACCGGCGTGCACCTCAACAACATGCTCGGTGAGCAGGACCTCAACCCGCACGGGTTCCATCGCCACCCGCCGGGCCGGCGGATTCCCAGCATGATGTCGCCGACCGTCGTCCTGCACGACGGGGTGGCCGAGCTCGCCCTCGGCAGTGCCGGCTCCAACCGGATTCGCTCGGCCATCGTGCAGACGATCGTGCGCTCGATCGACGAGGGGCGCCGCGCGGCCGAGGCCGTCGAGGCGCCCCGGGTGCACTTTGAGGATGGGGTGATCTACGCCGAGCCGGGGATCGATACCGCGGTGTTCGCGCGCGGGCCATTCCAGGTCACGTCCTTCCGGTCGCTGAACCTGTTCTTCGGCGGCGTACAGGCGGCCGCCCGGGAGCCGAACGGGAGCTTCTCCGGAGGCGGGGATCCCCGGCGCGGGGGCGCCTCGATCGTGGTCGCGGCGTGAGGCCGGCGGCCGCCGCGGCGGTCCTGGCCGCGGTCCTCGGCGGCTGCGGGCTGAACGTCCAGTCCCCCGACCTGTTCCTGCTCACCCGCACCGGCCCGGGCGGCAAGCTCACGCTCGAGGTGAGCGATGGCGGCACGTTGCGCTGCAACGGCGGCCAGGCTCGGACGATCTCCAGCGCCAGGCTGATCAGCGCCCGCGATCTGGCCGACAACCTGGCTCAGGACGCCCAGCGCAACCTCTCGCTGCCGGCGCCGGCGGGCTCCGTCTACGCCTTTCGGATCGTCCTTCAGCAGGGCACGATCCGCTTCGCGGACCGCGATGCTCAGCGGCACCCGGAGCTGGCCGACGCGGTGCTGTTCGCCACCCAGGCCGCCGAGCAGGTCTGCGGGCCGGCGGGCTGAGGCCCCGCCGGCGAGGGGTCTCCGGCCGCTGAGCGGGGCGTCGCGGACGCGAATTCGGCCACTGAGCGGAAGTCCGCCGCGCTGAGTACCCTTCCCGCGGTCATGCTCGCCCTCGCCGCCGCTCACACACTGATCACCACCTTCCAGGCCATCGTCCTCGGGGTCCTGCAGGGGGCCACGGAGCTGTTCCCCGTCTCCAGCCTCGGGCACACGGTGCTGTTCCCGACGCTGTTCCGCTGGCACGACATCGTCGTCTGGCAGTCGCGGCCCGAATCCCCGTGGCTGGCCTTCGTGGTCATGCTCCACGTCGGCAGCGCGGTCGGCCTGCTGATCTACTTCTGGCGCGACTGGATCGCCATCATCGGCGCCTTCTTCGTGACGCTGGGCAAGCGGCGGATCGAAACCCCGACCGAGCGCCTGGCGTGGCTGATCATCGCGGCCACGATCCCCGTGGGGATCCTCGGGCTGCTGCTCGAGCACACCGTCCGCACGGCGCTGGCCAAGCCGCTCGCGGCGGCCATCTTCCTGATCGTGAACGGCTTCATCCTGCTCGCCGCCGAGCGCTACCGCCGGCGGGCCGAGGTCCGCGAGCTGGCCGAGCGCGAGGGGCTGAACCCCGAGGGCACGCGACGCCTGGACACCCTGGAGATCCGTGAGGCCGGGATCATCGGGGTCGCCCAGACCTCGGCCCTGATCGCCGGGATCAGCCGCGACGGCGTGGTCATGACCGCCGGCCTGGCCCGCGGTCTGAGCAACGCCGACGCGGCCCGCTTCGGCTTCCTGCTCGCCACCCCGCCGATCCTCGCCGCCGGGTTGCTGAAGTTCCCCGACCTGACCGGCCCGCACGGGAACGGGATTCGCGGAGCGGCCGTGATCGCCGCCGTGTGCGCGGCCATCACCGCCGTCGTGACGGTCCACTTCCTGACCAGGTACTTCCGGCGCGGCAATCTGCGCCCGTTCGGGCTCTACTGCATCGCGTTCGGCATCTTCATGGTGCTGTTCACGGCCATCGCCGGCACGCCATAGCCGCGCCGCGCCGGGTCAGCCGAAGCGCACCTTGCCGTTCGATCGCGCACGGGCCTGGGCGCGGTCGACGAAGTCCAGGCGCTTGGTGGCGGCCCGGAACAGGCGGGTGACGAGGCGCAGGCGAGCGTTCTCGGAGCGCAGATCGAGCAGGCCCTGCTTGGCCTCGAGGCCGAAGTCGACGGTGGCCGCCATCGCATAGGCGCTCATCGCGTCCAGCTCGGCGTCCTCGAGCTCGCGGTCGGTGGCCCGCTGGACCAGGTCGGCGTAGGCGGCGCGGGCGGCGGCGGTGATCGCCTCGTCGGGCTCCTCGGGACGGTCCTGGACGAATTCGACGACGCCGGCCGGGTAGGGAAGGTGCGCCTGGCGCTCGAGCACCCGGATCGGGCGGGTGCCCCGGGCGAGCAGGTTCATGCGCCCATCCTCGAGCTGCTCGAGCACCTTCTCGATCTCCATCGCGCAGCCCACGTCATGCAGCCCGTCGTCGGACAGCCAGACGATCCCGAACTCATCCTCAGTGGCCAGGCAGCGGGTCATCATCGCCTGGTAGCGCGCCTCGAAGATGTGCAGCGGGACCAGCTCACCGGGCAGCGCCACCAGGCCCAGCGGGAAGAGCGGGAACTCGCTGGCCACCGGTTCGGGCATGCGAGAAGTTTAGGCCCGGCCCGGTGGGCCTCGCCGGCGATGGCCGGGAGCGACGGACGTCCGCCTAGGAGCGGCGGGCGGTGACGAGCAGGTTGTAGAAGATGGCCGGTGGCAGCAGCGGCTCGAGCACCCGCTCATCCAGACGCTGCAGGAGCAGGTAGCCGTGGAACGCGTACTGGCGCCACAGCATCGGCACATCCTCAGGCCTGGCGCTGGCCTCGAGGCTGCGGTTGAACCAGCCGAACCAGTTGGCGGCCAGCTCCTCACCACGGACCTCGATGTCGGTGAAGCCGGCCCGGCGCGCGTAGCGCTGCAGATCGCCGGGATCAAAGGCGTGGATGTCGACGCAGCGCTCGAGCTCGTGGTCGACGTGAGCGGCCGAGCCGACCTCGGCCGGCGGCGGCGCGGGAGCGGCACCGATCATGCGGCGCCACACCGGGGACAGGCGCCACGCCCCGCGCTTGGGCACGGCGGCGATCCGGTCACCCATCCGGGAGGGCTCCCCGGCGAACACGATCCGTCCCCCGGGACGCAGGACGCGGTGAAACTCGGCGAACGCGCGGCGCAGGTTGGGCAGGTGGTGCAGGACCGCGTGACCGAGCACGAGGTCAAAGCTGCCGTCGGCGAAGGGCAGCGCCTCGGCGTCGGCGCGCGCGGCGCGGACGGTCAGACCGAGCCGCTCGGCGTTGCCGCGCAGCGTGTTGACCATTCCCGGGGAGATGTCGGTGGCGGTCGCCTCGCCGACCACGCCCGCCTGCAGCAGGTTGAGGCTGAAATAGCCGGTGCCGGCGCCGATTTCGAGCGAGCGATCGTAGCCGTCGTCAAGCTCGCGGCCGAGCACCTTGCGCAACTTGCCGAGCACCTGCTGCTGGCCCACCGGACCGAAGTCGATGCCCCACTTCGAGTCGTAGCTCTCCGCGGCCACGTCGTGATAGCGGGTGTTGACCTCGCGGATCTCATCCGCACTGCGCAAAGCCTCCATGGCGTCGCGGAGACTACCCTGTCGCCGTGTCACCGAACCTGTACCTGCAGCAGGACCAGCCCGACGGCGTACCCCCGCTGCAGCTCACCGGCGAGCGCACGCTGCCCGACGTTCCGGCTGAGAACTACTGGTATCGCCGGCATCTGGCCGTGTATGAGTGGATCGGCGCTCGGGTGATCGGCCGGCGGGTGATCGACATGGCCTGCGGCGAGGGCTACGGCTCGGAGGTCCTCTCCCGGGGGGCCACGTCGGTGCTCGGCGTGGACGCCAACCCCGAGGCCCATGAGCACGCTCGCCTGCGCTACCCGCGCCAGAACCTGAGCTTCGAGCGGGGCCTGGTCGAGACCCACGGGGAGCCGGGCGCCTACGACGCCGTCGTGTTCCTGCAGACGATCGAGCATGTGCACGATCCGGTGGCCGTGCTCGAGCACTTCCGCGCGCTGCTCGCGCCGGGCGGCGTGGCCTACATCACCACCCCCAACGTGCTCACGCTGGCTCCCGCGGGGGCGGCCAAGTCCGACAACCCGTGGCACCTGAAGGAGTACCGGGCGGCGGAGTTCAACGCCCTGTGCGCTCAGGTCTTCGGGGAGGTCGAGCTGTGGGGCCTGTTCCACGCCGGCAAGCTCCGGCTCCACGAGCGGGCGCTGGCCTGCGGCTGGGACGCCGTCCATGCCCGCCTGGGAATCACCCAGCGCTTCTACGACCGCTTCACGCCGGCCATCACCAGCCGGGACTTCGCGCTGCGTCGCGACCGCGACCTCGACCGCGCACTCGACTTCCTGGCCGTGTGCCGGTGAGGGCGGGACGGGGGCGGCTGGCCCTCGTCCTGCACACGCATATGCCCTACGTGGAGGGCTTGGGGACCTGGCCCTTCGGTGAGGAGTGGCTGTGGGAGGCGATCGCCACCAGCTACCTGCCGCTGCTCGACCACGTGCTGGGTCGGGCGCCGCTGACCCTGTCGCTGACCCCCGTGCTCGGCGACCAGCTCGAGCAGCCCGAGGCGATCGAGCGCTGCCTGCGCTTTCTGGAGGACGTCCGTCCTGAGACCCACCGGCGGGACGCGGCCGCGCTGCGGGCGGCGCGGAACCGGGCCGGCGCGGTCGAGATCGAGCGCGCCGCCGGCGACTACGAGCGCGCGCTGGCCGACTTCGATGCGATCGGCGGCGATCTCGCCGGCGCGCTGGCGCCGTATGCGGCGTGGACGAGCTCCGCCACGCACGCGGTCCTGCCGCTCCTGGCGACGGTCGCCGGGATCCGGCTGCAGGTCCGCACCGGCATCGAGTCCCACCGCGCGCGCTTCGGCTCCTGGCGCGGCGGCTTCTGGCTGCCCGAGTGCGCGCATGCGCAGTGGGTCGACCCGCTGCTGGAGGAGGCGGGCGTGCACGCCACGTGCGTGGACCTCACCGACGTCTTCGGCCGCGGCGATCCGCGCCACCTGCTGCCGCTCGGCACCGAGGCCGGCCCGATCCTGGTGCCGATCGACCGCGAGGTGATCGAGCTGGTCTGGCACGACGAGGGCTATCCGTCCCACGGCGCCTACCGCGACTACCACCACCACACCACCCACCACCACAAGCCATGGGCCAACGACGGCGCGGTCTACGACCGCGATCGCGCGCTTGCGCGGGCGCGCGCCGATGCGCA